>NZ_VEJQ01000219.1:0-265 GCF_007680745.1 Pseudomonas sp. DE0010 | reverse complement strand
ATGGTCGGCCCCTGGTCGAGGATCCAGCGCACCGCCAGGGCCAGCACCGACTTGCCATGGCGCTCGCGGGCAAAAGCGGTCAGGGCCTCCACCGCGGCCAGGTACTGGGCGAAGCGCGGCGCCTGGAACTTGGGATCGCCCTGGCGCAGGTCATCGCCGTCGAATTGCGTCTGCGCATGCATACGTCCGGACAGCAGGCCGCGGCACAGCGCGCCATAGGCCAGCACCACCAGACCGTGACGCTGGGCATAGGGCAGCACATCGG
>NZ_VEJQ01000218.1:0-266 GCF_007680745.1 Pseudomonas sp. DE0010 | reverse complement strand
CGACGACACGGCCATGGACTATGCAGGCACGGTGCGCTGGAACGACGCCGTTGCCGCCGAACACAGCCAGTGCGGCCAGGGCGCGGTCGGTGTCAGCCAGGGGATAGCTGCCCACCACCCGCAATTGCGCGACCGTGGCGGTGCAGGTCAGCAGGCCTGGGCGATAGCGCCCCAGCTCCGCCACCAGCGCCGCCAGCGACCAGTCGTCCACCACCAGCCGCCCCTGGCGCCAGAGTTGCCGCCCCGGATCGACCGGCCCCAGTGGC
>NZ_VEJQ01000217.1:0-266 GCF_007680745.1 Pseudomonas sp. DE0010 | reverse complement strand
GGTCTGGTCACCGCCCTGTGGCTGATCGCCTGGCTGCTGATCTATCGCCGCCCCCACGAACACCCCAAGGTGAGTCGCGAAGAGCTGGCCTACATCCAGGCCGACGATGGCTCCCCGGTATCGGCCAAGCCGGCCGCCGCGGTCAAGATCTCCTGGTTCAAGCTGCTGACCTTCCGCGAGACCTGGGCCTATGCCGCCGGCAAGTTCCTCACCGATCCGATCTGGTGGCTGTACCTGTTCTGGCTGCCGGACTTCCTTGGCAAGAC
>NZ_VEJQ01000216.1:0-266 GCF_007680745.1 Pseudomonas sp. DE0010 | reverse complement strand
GACGATGAAGGTCGGCAGATCGGTGGCCACCAGGCAGCACACCTGGCCGACCAGGTGGATGCCGACGGCGGCGAAGATCAGGTTGCGATAGCCCAGGCGCTGGGCGAACCACTGGTGCGGGGCGCTGGTGACGATGACCGCGGCGCTGTAGCAGGCGGTGGCCAGGGTGTAGCTGCGCTGGTCGATACCCAGGCCGCCATAGACGTAGCGGTTGGCCAGGGCGATGGAAAGATTGTCGAGAAAGTACACCAGCACCATCAGGGTGA
>NZ_VEJQ01000215.1:0-268 GCF_007680745.1 Pseudomonas sp. DE0010 | reverse complement strand
CACCGCGCGCTTGCGACCGGGGGCGGAAACGCCGCCGAACACCCGATCATAGACATTGGCCCAGCGCCGGTAGGCGGAAATGATGGCGGCATTGTTCAGCGCGGAGTGCGGTGCGGACGTGTCGGCGGTATTCAGCGAATAATCGATTTTCTTCGAGTCGTGCATAGCGGCCTTGTCATTGTCGGTAGATGAAAGCAGAGGCGTTACGGCGCCAACTCGGCGCGGCGTCCGAGGGTGAAAAGTTGCGGCCCGTCGATGGAAGCAGGCG
>NZ_VEJQ01000214.1:0-268 GCF_007680745.1 Pseudomonas sp. DE0010 | reverse complement strand
GAGTGTCGGGTCCCTGCAGGAAGCGGCAATTGCGACCCAGCACCTCGTCCAGGGCATAACCGGTGGTACGCAGGAAGGACTCGTTGGCAAAGATGATCGGGTTATCCGGCTGGTGCGGATCCGTCACGATCATCGGCATCCGGGTCTTCTTCACGGCGGCAAAGAAGATGTCGTCGTGGCCGAGACCCTTGCCCAGCTCCGCGATCTGGGCCGCGGCGGGGTGGGAAGACGAAGCGTTTGCGGTTTCGGTCATGGAGAGGAAGCCTGC
>NZ_VEJQ01000213.1:0-268 GCF_007680745.1 Pseudomonas sp. DE0010 | reverse complement strand
GCCACCTCCGCGGTTGGCGCCGCCATGGCGGAGGCGTAGGCCAGGCCGGTGGAGAGCCCCAGAGCGCCAGCGGCCAGGCTGTCGCGCAATTCGGCGCGCATGGCAGCGATCTCGGCAGGGGTGGCGGCACGCTGGAGATCGTCCAGGTGATTGCTGCGCAGCGCCGTGTGCCCGACCAGGGCGGCGACGTTGACGCCGGGACGGGCCTGCTCCACCGCCGCGCGATAGGCAGCAAAGGTGGGATAGCTGAAGGCTGCGGCCGGGCCCA
>NZ_VEJQ01000212.1:0-268 GCF_007680745.1 Pseudomonas sp. DE0010 | reverse complement strand
CAAGGCCTTGTGAAATCGGCGAAGGAAGGACGTTGGCGCGAATGCGTCCTGCGCACCTTGGTGATCCTTATCGTCGCGCTCTTGGTTAGCGTGCTCCGCTTCTCGCTGACGTTCGAATCCGTACCAGTAGTTGCTCAGACCGGACAACGTCTGACTCTTGCCTTGCCGCCTGGGCCTGTGGACTTCGTCGACCTGCCGGCCACGGGTGATTTCAACCCGGTGTACTTTGGCGATCACCAGGTCTGGCTGGATGATAAACCGCTGCGCA
>NZ_VEJQ01000211.1:0-269 GCF_007680745.1 Pseudomonas sp. DE0010 | reverse complement strand
AGCTGTTCATGACCCAGCCCAACCTCACTGACAAGCAATACCTGGACGTCAGCTGGATCGGCTCGAAGTACTTCCTCAACACCAGCGGCTACTACAGCGATGGCAGCTCGGGCTTCCGCTCCCATACCCCGCGTACGGCATGGCCCTACGATGCTACCCGGGACGCGGGTCTGGCACAGACTACGGGGGGCGGTGGCTATCCCACCTGCACTCAGTGGTGGTCGGACGGCTCTAAGGGCCTGAAGGCACGACTTTTGGCACAGGTTGAA
>NZ_VEJQ01000210.1:0-269 GCF_007680745.1 Pseudomonas sp. DE0010 | reverse complement strand
CCCAGCCGAGTTGCTCCATCTCCGCCCGACTCATGGGCAGGAAGGGTGCAGGACCAAAGCACTCGGCCCAGTATTTCGGATAGTCGAACAGCGGCGTGGCGGCTTGCATGGCAGCTTCCGGGAAAGGGGGGTTTTTAGGAGGGCGCGAAGAATAGCACAAAAAATGACCAGTTCAGCCCCCGGACATCGATTGCCTTTGGCTATCGACGGTGGCTCTGGACCCGCCCTCACCCCAACCCTCTCCCCGAGGGAGAGGGGGCAAAAGCACC
>NZ_VEJQ01000020.1:0-108992 GCF_007680745.1 Pseudomonas sp. DE0010 | reverse complement strand
AGTCTGTACTGCTGCTGACAGTCAGAATCGGCTTTAGCGTCCCACCACCCCTTCAAGTTTAACCATACAAGCGGCCTAGCCGGAGCGCCGGACCGGCCGCGATGGGCCGCGCAGCGGACCCGGCAATGTAAACCGCGAAGCTGAACCATCGCACTGCCTACAGCTTCATCCTCGCAGCGCCTGTCAACCAGACCGCTATAGCGCCCACGGCGTCCACAACAGCGTGAACAGCCCCGCCGCTAAGCCGCCATTCGCCCCTTGGCCACCGCCTCGGACGCCGCCAACATGGCGCGCAGCAGCACGGCACACCCCGCCGCCAGATCCTCTGGCGTAGCGTTCTCGATTTCGTTATGGCTGATGCCGTTTTCGCACGGCACGAAGATCATGCCAGCGGGCCCGAGTTCAGCCAGGAAGATCGCGTCGTGCCCTGCCCCGCTGACGATATCCATGTGCGGCAACCCCAGCGCCTGGGCCGATTCACGTACCGCACCCACGCAGCCGTTGTCGAAATACAAGGCCGGAAAATCTGCGGTGGGCAACAGCTCATACGTCAGCCCATGCCGTTCGCAGGTCTGTTCGATCACGCTGCGGACCTCGGCAATCATTCCCTCCAACCGGTCGCCTTCGAGGTGACGCAAATCCAGGGTCATGCGCACCTCGCCTGGAATCACATTGCGCGAGCCAGGATAGGCTTGCAGGCAGCCCACCGTACCGCAGGCGTGCGGCTGGTGGCCCAGGGCGGCGCGGTTGACCGCCTCGACCACGGCAGCGGCGCCGACCAAGGCATCCTTGCGCAGGTGCATGGGTGTTGGCCCGGCATGGGCTTCCACCCCACGCAACGTCAGGTCGAACCATTTCTGGCCCAGGGCGCCGAGCACCACGCCGATGGTCTTGGCCTGGTCTTCCAGGATCGGGCCTTGTTCGATGTGGGCTTCGAAATACGCCCCCACCGGGTGGCCCGTCACCGCCCGGCTCCCGGCGTAGCCGATTTCATTCAGCGCTTCGCCCACGCTGATCCCTTGGGCATCGCGCTTTGCCAGCGTCTGCTCGAGACTGAACTTGCCGGCAAAGACCCCCGAGCCCATCATGCACGGCGCAAAGCGCGAGCCTTCCTCGTTGGTCCATACCACCACTTCCAGCGGTGCTTCGGTTTCAACGCCCAGGTCGTTGAGGGTGCGGATGACCTCCAGCCCAGCCATGACCCCATAGCAGCCATCGAACTTGCCACCGGTGGGCTGGGTGTCGATGTGGCTGCCCGTCATCACCGGCGGCAGCGCTGCGTTGCGCCCTGGCCGGCGGGCGAACAGATTACCCACTCCGTCGACCGTCACCGTGCACCCTGCCGCCTCGCACCACTGCACGAACAGGTCGCGGGCCTGTCGATCCAGATCGGTCAAGGCCAGGCGACACACGCCACCCTTGGGGGTGGCCCCCAGGCGCGCCAGGTCCATGAGCGATTGCCACAGGCGTGCGCTATCGACATGCCGGGCAGTCGATTGAAGAACGTCTTGAGCGCGGGTCATAGGTTTCTCCTCAGGCTTTTCTTGTCAGATGTGTAAGCCACGGCGCGGGCCTGCCCGCACTGCGACGAGCAGGTTACTCAAGGCAAAGGCTTGGCCATGCGCGCCGGGCTGCGGGCGGCCATGGCGGCGAAGACGTAATACAAGCCAGCGCCAAGCAGCGAGCCGGTGAACCAGCCATAGTCGTAGAACCAACTGAAGTGACTGTTGCCAATGGCCATTACTGTGAGCGCCACGGGCAACGCAAAGGCCGCAAAGCCCGGCCAGTGCCAGGCGGGATAGACGTCATCGCGGTACAGCCCGGCCAGGTCCAGGTGCTGACGCCGGACCAGGAAGTAGTCCACCACCATGATCCCGGCAATGGGACCCAGCAGGCTGGAATACCCCAGCAACCAGTTGGAATAGACGCTTTCAAGGCTGATGTCGGAAACGATCCAGCCCAGCTTCTTGAGCAGCTCGTGGCCCATCAGCGCCAGCCCGATGAAACCGGTCAGCCACACCGCCCGGCTGCGGCCAATCAAGCGCGGCGCAATGTTCTGGAAATCGTTGGTGGGCGAGACGATGTTGGCCGCCGTGTTGGTGGACAAGGTAGCGATCACGATCAAGGCCATGGCCAGCGCTACCCAGAAGGGGCTCTGAATCTTGCCGATCAGCGTAACCGGATCGGAAACGGTCTCGCCCACCAGCGAGGCCGAGGCCGCCGTCAACACCACACCCAGCGAGGCGAACAGGAACATGGTCAGGGGCAGGCCGAATATTTGCCCCAGAATCTGGTCCTTCTGGCTACGGGCATAACGACTGAAGTCCGGGATGTTCAGCGACAGGGTGGCCCAGAAGCCCACCATGGCAGTGAGCCCTGCGCAGAAGTAACCCACCACGCTGGCCCCTTGCGGACGCTTCGGTGGCTGGGCCAGCAGCTCGGTCATGGACATGTGCGGCAGCGCCCACACCAGCAGCCCGATACCCACCGACACCAGCAGAGGGGCTGACAGGGTTTCCAGCCACTTGATCGATTCGGCGCCGCGCAGCACCACCCACAGGTTCAGGCACCAGAAAATCACGAAACCGATCACCTCGCCGGTGCCGCCCAGGGCCTTCCAGCCCTCGAATACCGAGCCCAGGAACAGATGAATTGCCAGCCCACCGAACAGCGTCTGGATCCCGAACCAGCCGCAGGCGACCACCGCTCGCACCAGACAAGGCACGTTGGAACCCAGGATGCCGAAGGATGCACGCAGCAGCACCGGGAAGGGTATGCCGTACTTGGTGCCAGGAAAGGCGTTGAGCGTCAGTGGAATCAGCACAATGAGGTTGGCCAGCAAGATGGCCAGCAGCGCTTCACCTACGCTCAGGCCGAAATATGCCGTGAGAACCCCGCCCAGGGTGTAGGTAGGCACGCAGATGGACATGCCTACCCACAGGGCGGTGATGTGCCACCTGTTCCAGGTGCGCTGATGCACCTTGGTGGGAGCGATGTCGGGGTTGTAGCGCGGGCTGTCGAGCACGTCGGCGCCTTCGCACAGCTCTACCAGGCCGTTGCGATCAACCACGTGCGATCTGCTCTGTTGCATGGGGCCTTCTCCAGAATGTTGTTGTAGTTGTTCGCTCATCGGGGCGAGTCGATGGCCGGAGTACACACGCAGAATGTGGGTAGAAATTTCGACCAAATTTGGATCTTGTCAAGTTCGTCAGCATGATCCGAAACGCCTATGCTAGAGCCACCCTCAGTTTTATTTCCTTATTAATCAGCAAGTTAAAAACCACAAAATTCGTGTGATTTTTTTCTTGCTGAATCCAGAATCTGCATCTAGCCTCGAATCTTGTCAGCGATGACAGGATCTCTCTGCCACCCTGGCCTACACAATTCCAAGAACCGGCACAGACCGGTCAGCCTGCGAGGAAAACGGCATGTCCCTGTTGATCCGTGGCGCCACCGTGGTCACCCACGAAGAAAGCTTCAGCGCCGATGTCCTGTGTGCAAACGGCCTGATCCAGGCCATCGGCCAGGACCTCGACCCACCGGTCGGTTGCAAGGTGCTCGATGGCAGCGGCCAGTACCTGATGCCCGGCGGGATCGACCCGCATACCCACATGCAGCTGCCATTCATGGGCACCGTGGCCAGCGAGGACTTTTTCAGCGGCACCGCCGCCGGGCTGGCAGGCGGCACCACCTCCATCATCGATTTCGTGATCCCCAATCCCCAGCAGTCGCTGATGGAGGCGTTTCACACCTGGCGCGGATGGGCACAGAAGAGCGCCAGCGATTACGGCTTTCACGTGGCCATCACCTGGTGGAGCGACCAGGTAGCCGAGGAAATGGGTGAGCTGGTTGCCCACCATGGGGTGAACAGTTTCAAGCACTTCATGGCCTACAAGAACGCGATCATGGCCGCTGACGACACCCTGGTCGCCAGCTTCGAGCGCTGCCTGCAACTGGGCGCCGTGCCCACGGTGCACGCCGAAAACGGCGAGCTGGTGGATCACCTTCAACGCAAGTTGCTGGCCCAGGGCATGACAGGGCCCGAGGCGCATCCGTTGTCACGTCCGCCCCAGGTCGAGGGCGAAGCGGCCAGCCGCGCCATCCGTATCGCAGAAACCCTCGGTACGCCGTTGTACCTGGTGCATGTCTCCAGCCGCGAGGCGCTGGATGAGATTGCCTACGCTCGCGGCAAGGGGCAGCCGGTCTACGGCGAGGTCTTGCCTGGCCACCTGCTGCTGGACGACAGCGTCTACCGCGACCCGGACTGGGCCACGGCAGCAGGCTATGTGATGAGCCCGCCCTTCCGACCGCGTGAACACCAAGAGGCGCTGTGGCGCGGCCTGCAGTCGGGCAACCTGCACACCACCGCCACCGACCATTGCTGTTTCTGCGCTGAGCAGAAGGCCATGGGACGCGACAACTTCAGCCGCATTCCCAATGGTACGGCCGGTATCGAGGACCGCATGGCGGTGTTGTGGGATGCCGGTGTGAACACAGGTCGCCTGTCGATGCACGAATTCGTCGCCGTCACGTCCACCAACACGGCGAAGATCTTCAACCTGTTCCCACGCAAAGGCGCCATTCGTGTCGGCGCCGACGCCGACCTGGTGCTGTGGGACCCACAGGGCACGCGCACTTTATCGGCCAAGACCCATCACCAGCAGGTGGACTTCAACATCTTCGAAGGCCGTACCGTGCGCGGCGTGCCCAGCCACACCATCAGCCAGGGAAAGGTGGTGTGGGCCGACGGTGATTTGCGCGCCGAAGTCGGTGCCGGACGGTATGTCGAACGCCCGGCCTACCCGTCGGTGTACGAACTGCTCGAGCGTCGGGCCGACCACCATCGGCCCATCCCCGTGCCCCGCTAGCCGCTGACACTGATCGACCGGCTTTCATTGCAAGACTGACTCGTCAGGCCAACCCGTGCCTGGGGCACGGCGTGCCGGTGAGCGGGGCCGCCTGCGCCCCACCCTTTCAAGCCCACGACAAGAAAGAGAGGCTACCACCGTGATCGACGCACTGAACCATTTGCCGCGCCCTAGGGCCGGTAGCGACCAGTTGGCCGAGCATTTCAGCGACCTGGTCCCACCACTGACCGCGCGCCAGGCCGCCGTGGAGAGCGCGCGCTGTCTGTACTGCTACGATGCCCCATGCATCAACGCCTGCCCCAGCGACATCGACATTCCGTCCTTCATCCACCGCATCAGTGATGAAAACCTGCAAGGTGCTGCCGAACGGATTCTGTCGGCCAACATCCTGGGTGGCAGTTGCGCCCGTGTCTGCCCGACCGAAATCCTTTGCGAACAGGCCTGCGTGCGCAACAACGCGCAGGAATGCGCGCCGGTGCTGATTGGTCAATTGCAGCGCTATGCCCTGGACAATGCCCAGTTCAGCGGGCATCCCTTCCAGCGCTCTGTGGCGACCGGCAAGCGCATCGCCGTGGTCGGTGCCGGCCCGGCGGGCTTGTCCTGCGCACATCGCCTGGCCATGCACGGGCACGATGTAGTGATCTTCGAAGCCAGTGAAAAACCGGGCGGCCTGAACGAGTACGGTATCGCCCGCTACAAGCTGGTGGATGATTTCGCCCAGCGTGAAGTGGCGTTTTTGCTGGGCATCGGTGGTATCGAGATCCGCTACAACCAGCGCCTGGGCAGCAACCTGAGGCTCGGTGACTTGCGGGACCAGTACGATGCCGTGTTTCTCGGCCTTGGGCTCAGTGCCGTGCGGCAACTGGGCCTGCCCGATGAGCAGGTGCCGGGCCTGCTGGCTGCAACCGACTACATCCGCGAGCTGCGCCAGGCGGATGACCTCAGCCGCTTGCCTTTGGCCGACCGCTGCCTGGTGATCGGCGCCGGCAACACGGCGATCGACATGGCCGTGCAGATGAGCCGCCTGGGGGCACGCGACGTCAACCTGGTGTATCGCCGTGGGGCGCCCGACATGGGCGCCACGGGCCACGAGCAAGCCATCGCCAAGGCCAACCAGGTGCGCCTGCATACCTGGGCGCGCCCCGACGCCGTACTGCTGAGCGACGATGGCAACGTGCGCGGCATGCGCTTCGCGCGCACGGCGATGGTGGACGGTCGCCTGGGTGATACCGGGGAAACCTTCGAGCTGGCTGCCGACGCGATCTTCAAGGCCATCGGGCAGTGCTTGGAAGACCAAAGCCTGGCTGACCCAGTCGCCGCGCAGCTGGCCCGCGATGGGGAGCGCATCCACGTCGATGAGTGCATGCAGACCAGCTTACCGGGCGTGTATGCCGGCGGTGACTGCACCGCCCTGGGCCAGGACCTCACCGTGCAGGCCGTACAACATGGCAAGGTGGCGGCCCAGGCCATCCATGCCCAACTCATGCTCAATGTGGAGGCCGCGTAAATGGCTGACTTGTCTATCGTCTTCGCCGGCATTCGCGCCCCCAACCCCTTCTGGCTGGCCTCCGCCCCGCCCACCGACAAAGCCTACAACGTGGTACGCGCCTTCGAAGCGGGCTGGGGTGGCGTGGTCTGGAAAACCCTGGGGGAAGACCCTGCAGCGGTGAACGTCTCGTCGCGTTATTCGGCGCACTTTGGCGCCAACCGCCTGGTTCAGGGCATCAACAACATCGAGTTGATCACCGATCGGTCATTGGAGATCAACTTGCGGGAGATCACCCAGGTCAAGAAGGATTGGCCGGACCGGGCACTGATCGTATCGCTGATGGTGCCGTGCGAGGAGGCATCGTGGAAATTCATCCTGCCGCTGGTCGAGGCCACCGGGGCCGATGGCATCGAGCTGAACTTCGGCTGCCCCCACGGGATGCCCGAGCGTGGCATGGGGGCGGCGGTGGGCCAGGTGCCTGAGTATGTGGAGATGGTCACGCGCTGGTGCAAGACCTACTGCTCGCTGCCAGTGATCGTCAAGCTCACCCCCAACATCACCGACATTCGCCAGTCGGCCCGAGCCGCGCACCGGGGCGGCGCCGATGCGGTGTCGCTGATCAACACCATCAACTCCATCACCAGCGTGGACCTGGACCGCATGGTGGCCCACCCGATTGTCGGCGACCAGAGCACGCACGGGGGTTACTGCGGCTCGGCCGTCAAACCCATCGCGCTGAACATGGTCGCGGAAATCGCCCGCGACCCCGCCACCCAGGGCTTGCCGATCTGCGGGATCGGCGGTATTGGCAATTGGCGTGACGCTGCCGAGTTCATTGCCCTTGGCAGCGGCGCGGTGCAAGTCTGTACGGCCGCCATGCTGCATGGCTTTCGCATCGTCGAGGATATGAAGGACGGCCTGGCACGTTGGATGGATCAGCATGGGCATGCCCGTCTTGAGGACTTCCGAGGCCAGGCGGTCGGCCACACCACCGACTGGAAGTACCTGGACATCAACTACAAGTCCATCGCGCACATCGATCAGCATGCTTGCATTGGTTGCGGCCGGTGCCATATCGCCTGCGAGGACACCTCGCACCAGGCCATCGCCAGCACGGTGAAGGCCGACGGGACCCATGCCTATAGCGTGATCGAGGAAGAATGCGTGGGCTGCAACCTGTGCCAGATCACCTGCCCCGTGGAAGACTGTATCGAGATGGTTGCGCAGGACACTGGCAAGCCGTACCTGAACTGGACGCAGGACCCGCGTAACCCCTATCGGGAGGCTGGCTGAGGCTGGGAGTGTGAATGCAGGCGCAGTTTCGCCAGGCGCCGGAGCCGTCGCGGTGGGGCGCACATGGGCCTTGATGATTGGGATTCAGGGCGGAAATCGTGGGGCCGCTGCGCGGCCCATCGCGGCACAAGGGCCGCTCCTACAAGGGGTAGCTGCAGCGCAACGTTCGATTTCCAAAATTCGAGAAGGCATCCGCTTTCTATCAGATCTGGAGGCTATCGAATCCAGTGTAGGAACGGCCTAGTGCCGCGATGGGCCGCGCAGCGGCCCCACGATTTCAGCCCTGCGTGGTAGTTCGCTCAAGGCTCCAACCCAATGCCCCTCAGGATTACGCTGGTCACCGTCTGCACGGCGCTTTCGAAATCCCGGTCGGACAGCGGCTCGCCGTCGTTGAGCAAGGCCACCTGGTACCCGAAGTCGGCATAATGCTGGGTCGATGCCCAGATCATGTACAGCAGCGCCGACGGCTGCACTGGCAGAATGCGCCCCTGCTCCACCCAGCGGCGGATCTTGGCTTCCTTGAGTCTGGCCCAGGGCACCAGGCTTTCATCCAGGTTGGCCCTGAGCACCGGCGCACCGTGCAGCATCTCCTCGGCCCAGATTTTCGAGCCCAGCGGCCGTGAACGGGAGTGTGCCATCTTCGCGCGTATGTAGCTGGTCAACACGACGCGGGGGTCATCGAAGTGCTCGAAACTCAGGGCATCTTGTTTCCAGACTTCGAGCAAGTCCTGCAATACCGCACGAAACAGGTCGTCCTTGGTCTTGAAATAGTAATGAAGGTTCGAGCGCGGCAGCTGCGCCTGCTCGGCGATGTCGCCCATGGACGTGGCAGCGAAGCCCTTTTCGGCGAACACACGCTCGGCGGCTTGCAGAATCCTCTCGATGTTGCGACGACGGATTTCAATCTTGTGGTTGGCCATCAGGCGTCGGCCGTCCACACGGCCAACTCGAAGCCATCCGGATCGGTGAAATGAAAACGGCGACCGCCCGGAAACGCGAACACTGCCCGGCTGACAGTGCCGCCCGCTGCCTCCACGCGGCGCTGGGTGGCTTGCAAGTCATCTGCATAGAGAATGATCAAGGGCCCTCCTGGTCGCACGGGCTCACCCGTGGTGAAACCGCCCGTCAGCCGACCATCGCTGAACTCAGTGTAGGCTGGCCCGTAATCGGTGAACGTCCAGCCGAACACCGCTGCGTAGAATGCTTTGCTGCGCGCGATGTCGCTAACATTGAACTCGATATTATCGATCTGCCGATCCCTACCGCGAATGCCCATGAACGCTCCGTGCTCTCGGAAATGTCCCGTAGTCTACTCCGCTTGCGCAGCGAAACCATCAGCCGGCGCAAGCGCCGGCTGCCAAGCTTCAGGCACTGGCGCGCACACGCGCAGGGCACTGCGCCCGGTGCAGGTTGAGCGCGGTATTGATGATGCCGATGTGACTGAACGCCTGCGGGAAGTTGCCCAGCATGCGCTTGCCTACCGGGTCGTACTGCTCGGCCAATAGGCCCACATCGTTGCACAGGTCTGTCAGCCGCTGATACAGCGCATGCGCTTCGTCCTGGCGTCCCAGCAGCACGTACACGTCGGCCAGCCAGAAGGAGCACACCAGGAACGTACCCTCGCCTGCCGTCAGGCCATCGGTACAGCTGTCGGTGTCGTAGCGCAGCAACAGGCCGTTGTGCAGCAGGCGTTTTTCGATCTGGGCCAGGGTGCGCAGAAAGCGCGGGTCATGGGCCGGCAGAAAGCCGGTCAGCGCGATGTGCAGCAGGCTGGCATCCATCTCTGAAGAACCGTAGGCCTGCACAAAGTGCTGGCCCTGGGCATCGAGGCCCTGCTCGCACACCTCGCGGCGGATCTGATCGGCGACCTGCCGGTAGTGAAGGCCCCGTTCACGATCCTCCTCGGTGGTGTCGGCAAGCCCTGCAGCACGGTCGAACGCCACCCAGGCCATGACCTTGGAGTGCACGAAGTGCTGCCGACCACCGCGCACTTCCCAGATGCCTTCATCAGGTTCACGCCAGATGCTTTCCAGGTACGGCATGATCACTCGGCTAATGGCGGCGCTGCGCGGGTGCCTGGGCAGACCGCCGCGGATGGCCTGGCTCATGGCGTCGGCCAGCTCACCGTAAATGTCCAGCTGTGTTTGCGCGGCGGCTGCGTTGCCCACCCGCACCGGCTGGGAGTGCTCGTAACCGGCCAGCCAGGGCAAGGTGTATTCCTGAAGATCGCGCTCACCGGCCAGGCCGTACATGATCTGCATCTGCTCCGGGTTGCCCGCCACTGAACGCAACAGCCATTCGCGCCAGGCCTGGGCTTCTTCGAAGTAGCCCAGGTTCATGAAGGCCAGCAAGGTCATGGTGGCGTCGCGCAGCCAGCAAAAGCGGTAGTCCCAGTTACGCTCACCGCCCACGCGCTCGGGCAACGAAGTCGTCACTGCCGCCACGATCCCGCCCGTGGGGGCATAGGTCATGGCCTTGAGTACCAGCAACGAGCGCCGCACCAGGGCCGTGTACGGCCCCACGTCGGGGCACTTGGCTGCGAAGGCCTGCCACTGATCCACGGTGGCCTTGAGGCAGGCATCGATGTCCTGTTCGGCGGGCACCGGCAGGTGGGACGGGTGATGACGCAAGCTGAACACGTGCCGCTCGCCCTCGCCTACCCGCACACGCGCCACCGTGTGGTGATCGCGGGCATGGGGCGCCACGGTCGAGGACAGGATCAAGCGGTCCGGGCCTGCCACCGCGCTGAGGGTCAGTGGGTCGAGTCGCTCCACCCAAGGGACGCTGCGCCCGTAGTCAAAGCGCATCACCAGGTCCATTTCGAACGTGGTCTGCCCCGAAAGGCCTTCGACGATGCGCACCACTGCGTTCTCGTCACCCAAGGGCATGAAATCCAGCACCCGCGCCTTTCCCGAGGCCGTGACCCAGACGGTTTCAAGCACCAGCGTGTCGTCCAGGTAGCGCCGGGTGCGTTCTATCACAGGGTCCGAAGGCGCCAGGCGCCAACGGCCATTTTCCTCGTTGCCCAGCAAGGCCGCGAACACCGCTGGCGCATCGAAACGCGGCAGGCACAGCCAGTCGAGCGAGCCATCACTGCTGACCAGGGCTGCGCTGCGGCAATTGCCCAACAGGGCATAATCTTCAATATGGGCAGGCATCGAGACTCCAGAAATTCAGTGCGTCACTTGTGCCGGACCCGCCTTCGCGAAGAGGCCCGGCATCACGCGATCGGATCAAAACGGTGCGCTATCAACCCAGCCGGTGCCACTCGCGCTTGTCCCGAGCCAGCAGTTCGTCGCCTGCCTGCGGGCCATCCTGGCCGGCCTCATAGTCGTGCACTTGCCCGCCTTCGGCCCAGGCATCGAGAAACGGCTGGACGGCGCGCCAGCCGTTCTCGATGTTGTCGGCGCGCTGGAACAAGGTCTGGTCGCCCGTCAGGCAGTCGTAGATCAAGGTCTCGTAGCCGGTGGCCGGGGTCATCTTGAAAAAATCCTTGTAGGCAAACCCAAGCTCTACATTCTCCATCACAAGCTCCGGCCCTGGCCGTTTGGCCTGCAGGTCGAACCACATGCCTTCATTGGGCTGGATCTGAATCTTCAGGTAATTGGGCTTGGGCCTTTGCAGCGCGGACTCACGGAACTGGGCGTACGGCGCCGGCTTGAAGCAGATGGCGATTTCCGTATCGCGCACGCTCATGCGCTTTCCGGTGCGCAGGTAAAAGGGCACACCGGCCCAGCGCCAGTTATCGATCATGATCTTCATGGCCACGAACGTTTCGGTCTGGCTGTCAGGCTCCACCTTGGTTTCCTGACGGTATCCCGGCACGTTCTTCCCATCTAGGGTGCCGGCTACGTACTGGCCCCGAACCGAGTTCTTCAACGCCATCTTGGTCGACCACGGGCGGATCGCGCCGATCACCTTCGCCTTCTCCCCGCGAACCGCGTCAGCGGCAAACGCCGCAGGCGGCTCCATGGCCACCATCGCCAGCAGCTGGAACAGATGATTGGGCACCATGTCACGCATTGCACCGGTGCTGTCATAGAACGCACCGCGGGTTTCGACCCCTACGGTTTCAGCGGCGGTGATCTGCACATGGTCGATGTAGTGATTGTTCCAGAACGACTCGAACAGCCCATTGGAGAAACGGCTGACCAGGATGTTCTGGACGGTCTCCTTGCCCAGGAAATGGTCGATCCGGTAGATCTGACGCTCGCCCATCACGTTCAGCAAACAAGCGTTGAGCGCCTCGGCGCTGGCAAGGTCGTGGCCGAACGGCTTCTCGATGACCACCCGGCGAAACCCGCCGCCCGACTCGTCCAGCAACCCGGCTTCGCCGAGGCGCTTGGCGACCTCGGGGAAGAAACGTGGGGAGGTCGCCAGGTAGAAAATGGCGTTGCCATGGCTGGTCTTGTCGATGCGCTTGGCAATAGCCTCATAAGTCGCAGCGTCGAGAAAGTCCCCGGTCTGGTAGTCCAGGCGCTTGGCAAGGCTGGCCCAGAGCTTTTCGTCCAGGTTCGCCGGGGCACCCTCGCCGCCTTTGTCGCGCTCGGCCATGAACGCGTGCAAACGTTCAGCAAATGCCTCGGCGCTGACCGCGTTATGGTCGACACCCACGATGCGCAGGTCTTTATCGAGCAGGCCGTCGCGGCTGAGGTTGTAGAGCGCGGGCATCAGCAGGCGCTTGACCAGGTCACCATTGGCGCCGAACAGGAACAACGTGCAGGGTGGAGCAGCAGGCGTTGCCGGTTTTTTGCTCATTCAGGTTTCTTCTCGACGTGTCCACCGAACCCAAGGCGCATGGCCGAGAGAATCTTGTCGCCATAAGTGCCTTGTTGCTGGCGCGAACGAAAACGCGCGAACAGTGCACTGGACAGCACCGGAACCGGCACCGCCTGCTCGACGGCCGCATCGATGGTCCAGCGCCCTTCCCCGCTATCGGACACCGAGCCGCTGAACTGAGCCAACTGCGGGTCGGCCACCAGCGCGTCGGCGGTCAGGTCCAGCAGCCAGGACGTGACCACGCTGCCACGGCGCCACACTTCAGCGATCTCGGCCACGTTCAGGTCAAAGCGCTGGTCCTCAGGCAGCTCGGCACCGCCTTTGCTGCGCAGCAGGTCGAAGCCTTCGGCGTAAGCCTGCATCAAGCCGTATTCGATACCGTTGTGCACCATCTTCACGTAATGCCCAGCGCCCGGCGGGCCGGCGTGGATATAGCCATGCTCGGCGCGCTGGTGTTCACCGGTGCGCCCGTGGGTGCGTGGGATATCCCCGACACCGGGGGCGAGCGCTGCAAACAGTGGCTCAAGACGTTCGAACACGTCCTTTTCCCCGCCGATCATCATGCAGTACCCACGTTCGAGCCCCCATACACCGCCGGAGGTGCCCACATCCAGGTAGTGAAGCCCACGCTGCGACAGTTCAGCAGCGCGGCGCATATCGTCTTTGTAGAAGGTGTTGCCGCCGTCGATGATCGAGTCGCCAGGTTCCAGCAAGTCAGCCAGCTGGGCAATGGTCTGCTCGGTAGGCGCCCCAGCGGGAAGCATGACCCAGACAGCACGAGGCACCTGGAGTTTCTCGACCAGTGCGGCCAAGTCAGCCGCCCCCACGCTGCCTTCGCCCTCAAGGGCGGTGATAGCTTGTGCGTTGCGATCGTGCACCACCGTGTGATGGCCGGCGAGCATAAGCCGCCTTGCAATGTTGCCGCCCATGCGGCCCAGCCCGACAATTCCCAATTGCATGAGCAGGTGCTCCCCTTCTGGAATGAGTGACGACGTTTCGCCTTTCAGGTTAGTCCAGTGGACTGCATGAGGGTTCAGCGACGGGCGGTATGTTCATGTTCGCTCGCTGGGGCCAAAGCTCCTTTCTCTCTGCTCGTTTCGGTGCGCCAGAGGCATTCAGTAGCGCTGGATCGATCAGAGCGCTGTCATGCAGCACCGACCGCACCATTAAGGTGCAAGGCCCTGGGCAAAGCGCCACTCGTCGCCTAGCGATAGTGTGCGTTCAACGCGTTCGGCGTACGCGGCGGGCGGATGCCAACGTTTGCGTCTAGCACGCGGGCCGCCTGGAATGACCGTTCGGTCACATTTGTAATATTTCTCTCCTACACTCAGGTTCCGGCCCGCCATTTGCTCATTGGAAGAGCAACGGAAAAAAAGTCGAACTTTAAGGAAAGCCGGCAGGTCAGGAACTAAGCAGGCCAGATGAAATGGGTTATTCCCACGCACGGCCCGCCCACCCCAACCAGTCCACTCGCCTTTTGGCCGGAATGCCGAATGCGCTGTGCCTGTGCGCACGACTCGGGGGCAAGGATTGCAATACGCAGAATTCGCAAAGAGAGAATCAACACGAAAGACCGCCGCGGTTTATCAGTGCCCGGCCAAGCTTAGGGACGGAGAGAAACAATGATCAGTGCCGCTGTCGCGACTCAAGTAGCTACCTTTACCTCGGAACATCGCGAACCGCTCATCCCGGAGCTCGCCAAGACAGGCAAGGCACCTGGCGCCCAGCGCCAGAACAACCCGAACAAACGCAAGATCCTTTTCGTCACCTCGGAAATCGCTGACCTGGTGAAGACCGGTGGCTTGGGCGACGTCTCCGCTGCGCTGCCTCGCGCGCTGGCGCACCTGCACGACGTGCGTGTGCTGATCCCGGGCTACCCACAGGTCGTTGAAAGCGACAACCCCATCCACATCGTCGGCGAGCTGGGCGGCCACGCGGCCTTGCCACCTTGCAAGATTGGCCGGATGGACTTGCCCGACGGCCTGGTGATCTACGTGTTGATCTGCCCGGAGCTCTACCAGCGACCCGGCACGCCCTACGCAGCAGAAAACGGTCGCGACTGGCCGGACAACCATATCCGTTTCGCCCGCCTGGGCCTGGCGGCTGCAGAAATCGCAGCCGGTGAAGGCATGATCCACTGGAAACCGGAGATGGTGCATGCCCATGACTGGCCAGCGGGCCTGGCCCCTGCGTACATGCACTGGCGCGGCTTGAGTACGCCGACCCTGTTCACCATTCACAACTTGGCGTATCAAGGCGTCTACAGCCGTGGCTGCAGCCCGGAGCTGGCCATCCCCGACCATGCCATGCAGCAGGAAGGCATGGAGTTCTACGGCAAGCTCTCCTTCCTGAAAGCTGGCCTGGCCTACTCCAGCCACATCACCACGGTCAGTGCCACCTACGCCCAGGAAATCACCACGCCCGAATTCGGCTGCGGCCTGGACGGTTTCCTGGCCAGCAAGGCGCAACAAGGGCTGTTGGGCGGCATTCCCAACGGTATCGACGAAAGCTGGGATGCAGCTACCGACAAGCACCTGCAGCACAATTTCAGCATCAACGACTGGGAGGGCAAGGCGCGTAATGCCCAGGCGGTGCGCGAGCTGTTCCAGCTCGACCCTTCCGAGGGGCCGCTGTTCGCCGTGGTCTCGCGCCTGGTCTACCAGAAAGGCCTGGACCTGACCCTGGGCGTTGCCGAGTACATCGTCGAGCAAGGCGGCCAAATTGCAATCATCGGCCGTGGCGAGCCCGAGGAAGAGCAGGCCATG
This sequence comes from Pseudomonas sp. DE0010, assembly GCF_007680745.1. Lineage (NCBI taxonomy): Bacteria > Pseudomonadati > Pseudomonadota > Gammaproteobacteria > Pseudomonadales > Pseudomonadaceae > Pseudomonas > Pseudomonas sp. DE0010. The sequence goes on along the minus strand of NZ_VEJQ01000020.1, from coordinate 93,798 downwards.
CGCGAACTGGCCCTGCGTCATCCTGGCCGTGTTGGTGTGCGCATCGGCTTCAACGAAACCGATGCACGCCGCATGTTCGCCGGCAGCGACTTCCTGTTGATGCCTTCGCGCTACGAGCCCTGTGGCCTGAGCCAGATGTACGCCCAGCGTTTCGGCTCGCTGCCCGTTGCGCGCAAGACCGGCGGGCTGGCTGACACCATCGAGAACGGCGTTACAGGTTTCCTGTTCGACGAATCGACGGTGGAAAGCTACCGCGAGGCGCTCAGCCGGGCGTTCTACATCTACCAGAAAAAAGACCTGCTCAATGCCATGCGCTGCCTGTCCATGACCCAGCCATTCAACTGGTGCCAGGCAGTGGAACCCTACGCACGCCTGTACGAAGACCTGGTCAAGCAAGCCCAGCTGGCTCATTACTGAAGAGAGGTCGAAGATGCAAAGGCATGGCGCACACTTTGAGGACGCCACGTCGGCGCGCTTCGCCCTCTGGGCACCCGACGCGCGCAGCGTGAGTGTGGAATTGCAGCACCAGGACGCCGTCGCCCTCGCCCCCGAGGCCGATGGCTGGTTCACCGGCACCGCCCCTGCCAAGCCAGGGGACTTGTACCGCTACTGCATCAATGGCGAGCTTCGTGTCGCCGACCCTGCCTCGCGCTTCCAACCCGAAGGCGTTCATGGCCCCAGCCAGGTCGTGGACCTGGCCGGTTACGCCTGGCAGCATCCCTGGCAAGGCCGCCCCTGGCACGAGGCGGTGATCCAGGAGCTGCATGTGGGCGTCCTGGGTGGCTATGAAGGTGTGGCGAGCCATTTGCAACGTATCGCCTCGACCGGCATCACCGCCATCGAACTGATGCCGATCAGCCAATTCCCAGGTACCCGCAACTGGGGCTACGACGGCGTGCTGCCTTATGCAGCGCAGCACAACTATGGCACCCCCGAGCAACTGTGCAGCCTGGTGGACCAGGCACACGGCCACGGGCTGATGGTGATGCTCGATGTGGTCTACAACCACTTCGGCCCTGATGGCAACTTCCTGCATGAATACGCCAGTTCGTTCTTCCGAGAAGACCGCCACACCCCCTGGGGCGCCGCCATCGACTTCCGGCGGCCTGAAGTGCGCGAATTCTTCATCCAGAACGCGCTGATGTGGATATGCGACTACCGCATCGATGGCCTGCGACTCGATGCGGTGCATGCCATCAACCAGCCAGACTTCCTCAAGGAGTTGGCCCAGCGTGTGCGTGGGGCCGTCGAGCCGGGTCGACACGTCTGGTTGGTGCTGGAAAACGAACACAACCAAGCTTTCTTGCTCGAACAAGGCTTCGACGCGCAGTGGAACGATGATGGCCACAACGCGCTGCACGTGTTGCTGACCGATGAAACCGAGGGTTACTACGAAGACTACAAGGATGACCCGATCGGCAAGCTGGCGCGCTGCCTTGGCGAGGGCTTCGTGTTCCAGGGCCAGCCCAACCGCCACGGCGAACCACGCGGCGAACCCAGCGGCCACCTGCCGCCCAGCGCCTTCGTGCTGTTTTTGCAGAACCACGATCAGATCGGCAACCGCGCCATGGGCGAGCGCCTGACCCGGCTGACGTCGCCTGCGGCCCTGCGCGCAGCAACCGGGCTGTTGCTGCTAAGCCCCATGATTCCCTTGCTGTTCATGGGCGATGACGACGGTAGCCGTGCACCCTTCCTGTTCTTCACCGACTTCCATGATGAGCTCGCCGATGCGGTGCGCGAAGGCCGGCGCGGTGAGTTCGAACATTTTGCCGCCTTTGCCGACCCCGAAAAGCGCGCGCGTATACCCGACCCCAACGCCGAGCAGACGTTCCACGCCTCCAGGCCTGATCCGCAGGATGTGATTGCCGGCTGGCATGGGCTGTACCAGCAGCTGCTCACTGCGCGCCGTCAGCACCTTGTCCCACGCCTGCCCGGTACCCGCCCCCTGGGCGCCGAGGTGTTGGCTGACAAGGCACTGACTGCACGCTGGCAGCTGGGCGATGGCAGCACATTGCGCATCGACCTGAACCTGGGCGACCAGTCTCTGCACCTGGAGGCTGCGCCTGCCGGCAGCTGCCTTTTCGACAGCGGCGACAAGGCGCACGCCGGCTCGACGCTTTCGCCCTACAGCTGCGTGGTCACCCTGCTACCCCCAGACCAGGAGATGCAATGAGCGATTCCCTGCTTCACCGGCTCGCTCAGCGCGCGGGCCTTGCCCGCGACTGGGTGGATGCCAACAACAAACCGCAACAAGTGACCGATGAGGTACTGCGCAAACTGCTCGAAGCCCTTGGCCATAGGGCTAGCGACGAGGCGCAATTGCAGGACAGCCTGTCCAGGCTCGAACGCAGCGACGACGCACAACACGTTCCGCCGCTGCTCACTGCCGACCAGGGCAAGCCGCTCGACCTCTCGCGGTATTTCCCAGGGCAGGCCGGCGTGCGCGGCCAGTTGGAAGATGGCAGTCACATCGACTTACAGCTTGATGCTCAGGCCCACCTGCCAGGTGATTTGCCGGTCGGCTATCACCAACTGGAGGTGGCCCAGCACCGCTTTACGCTCGCCGTCGCCCCGTCCAGTTGCCCGTCGTTGCATGCTCTGGTCGAGGCGGCACCCGCACGCTGCTGGGGCTTGTCGGCGCAGCTCTACAGCCTGCGCCGCCCCGGCGATGGGGGTTACGGCGACTGCATGGCCCTGGAGCAACTGGTGCGCAGCGCCGCTGAACGGGGCGCCGATGCAGTGGCGATCAGCCCTATCCATGCCTTGTCGGCCTTCGATCAGCAGCACTATAGCCCCTACTCGCCATCGAGCAGGCTGCTGCTCAATACGCTTTACGCAAGCCCGGCGGCCATCCTGGGTGAGCGCACCGTGCGCCTGGCTATCGAGGCCTGCCACCTGGAGCAGACCCTGACCTCGCTCGAGCAAGAGCCTTTGGTGGACTGGCCGCGCGCAGCCGATGCCCGGTACAAGCTGCTGGATGCGCTTTACCAGCACTTCAGCCAAGGCGATCACCCGCAACGCGCCGATTTCGAAAACTATCGCCAGGCCGCAGGCGAGGCGCTGGAGCACCATTGCCGTTTTGAGGTGCTGCAAGCCGAGGCGGTCGACAAAGGCCATGGCGCTGATTGGCGCAATTGGCCAGAGGCGTGGCGCGACCCATTTGGGACCGAAGTCCGCGCCTTGGCCGAAAGCTACCCGGCCAGGGTGGAGTTTCACGCGTTCTGCCAATGGCTGACCGAGCGCAGCCTGCAGCGCGCCCAGGAGGCGGCCAAAGGCAGCGGCATGGTAGTGGGGCTGATTGCCGACCTTGCCGTTGGCGCCGATGGCGCTGGCAGCCAGGCCTGGAGCCGCCAGGACGAACTGCTGGCCAACCTTACCGTTGGCGCGCCGCCTGACATCCTCAATCGCTCGGGCCAGGACTGGGGCATCTGCGGGTTCTCGCCCGAAGGGCTCAAGCGCAACGGCTACCGCGCGTTCATCGAGATGCTGCGTGCGAACCTTGCCCACGCCGGTGGCCTGCGCATCGACCATGTGATGGGTTTGCAACGGCTCTGGCTGATCCCGCGCGGCTGCAAACCCAATGAAGGCGCCTACCTGTACTACCCGCTCGAAGACATGCTGCGCTTGCTGGCGCTCGAAGCCAGCCGCCACGGTGCAATCATCCTGGGTGAAGACCTGGGCACGGTACCGGACGGTCTACGCGAGGCCTTGGCGCAGAAAAACATCCTGGGCATGCGCGTGCTGCCCTTCGAGCAGGCCTCCCCAGGCCAATTCACCCCCCAGCTACAGTGGCCCGACGACGCCTTGGCGACCACCGGCACCCATGACCTGGCGACCGTGGCAGGTTGGCTGAAAAACCGCGACGTCGAATGGAGCCGGCGCCTGGGCTTGATTGATGAATCCACCGAGCAGCAATGGCGCGATGACCGCCGCAAAGAACACGACGGCTTGCGCCGCACGCTTGAAACCCACTATGGCCCGCTGAAGGACGACACTGCCGTGATCGATGCCGCGATTGGTTATGTAGGCCACACCAAAGCTCCGCTGGTGCTGGTCCCGCTTGAAGACCTGCTGGGTCTGGAAGAACAGCCGAACATGCCCGGCACCACCGAAGGGCATCCCAACTGGCGCCGCCGCTTTACCGAGGCGGCAAGCCACATGCTTGACGACAAGGATGCCGCACGGCGCCTGGAAGTGCTGGCGCAAGCGCGCGAGCAGGCGTGGGAGCGCGACCGATGAAACCGCTTACCGCGACCCTGCGCCTGCAGTTCCACAGCGACTTTACCCTGGACCATGCCCTGCCGCTGGTGCCGTACTTTTCTCAACTGGGCATCAGCCACCTGTACGCCTCGCCGATCCTCAAGGCCCGCGCAGGTTCGCGCCACGGCTACGACGTCGTCGATCCCACCCAGGTCAACCCGGAACTGGGCGGCGAAGCGGCGCTCGAGCGCCTGGTCAAAGCGCTGCGCCAGCACGGCATGGGCCTGATCGTGGACACCGTGTCCAACCACATGGCCGTTGGCGGGGCTGACAACCCCTGGTGGCAGAGCCTGCTGGCCTGGGGGCGCCGCAGCCCGTATGCGGAGTTCTTCGATATCCAGTGGCACTCCACCGACCCGCTGCTCGCTGGCCAATTGCTGTTGCCGTTCCTGGGCAGCGATTACGGTGTAGCGCTGAAGGAAGGCCAGATCCCCCTGGAATTCGACGCCGACCAGGGAGTATTGCAAATCGCTCACTATGAGCACCGCTTCCCGATCTGCCCGGTCGATTACGGCTGGGTGCTGGCGCTCAGCGCTGACCCGACCCTGACCAGCCTGGCCGAGCAATTCACTGCACTCGGCGAGTCCGCCACCCCGCTTGACGATGCCGCGCCGCTGCAAGCCGAACTAGCCCGTCGGGTGCACGAAGGCGCCGACCTGGCCTCGGCCCTGGTGGCATTCGACAGCCGCAGCGAGGCCGGCTTCAAGCGCCTTCACCTGCTGCTGGAGCGTCAGACCTATCGCCTGGCCAGCTGGCGCACCGCTGCCGACGACATCAACTGGCGGCGCTTTTTCGACATCAACGAGCTGGGCGGTTTGCGGGTCGAGCGCCCGGTGGTGTTCGAAGCCACCCACGCCAAGCTGTTCGAGTTGATTGAACGCGGCCTGGTCGATGGCCTGCGCATTGACCACATCGACGGCCTGGCAGACCCACGCGGTTATTGCCGCAAGCTGCGCCGACGCGTGGACAGCCTGATGGCCAGCCGCCCACTGGACGCTGGCGTAGAGCACTTCCCCATCTACGTCGAGAAGATCCTGGGCGTCGATGAGCATCTGCACCGCGACTGGCTCACCGATGGCACCACCGGCTACGAGTTCATGAACCAGGTCTCACTGCTGCAGCACGACCCGGCCGGTGAGGCCCCGCTGACCGAACTGTGGTCGACGGTCAGCGAACGCCCGCCATTTACCGAAGAAGTACGCCTGGCGCGCCATCTGGTGCTCAACGCAAGCCTTGCAGGTGACTGCGAGTCGGTGGCGCAAGCCCTGCTGCAGGTTGCGCGCAACGACCTGATGACCCGCGATTTATCCTTGGGTGCCATTCGTCGCGCCCTGCAGGCACTGGTCGCGCACTACCCGGTTTACCGCACCTACTTCAATGCGTGCGGCCGCCCGGCCGAGGATGAGGCATTCTTCCAGCAGGCCCTGGCCGATGCGCGCCAGGACCTGAGCGAGGCCGACTGGCCCTTGCTCGAGCAACTGGAAAAATGGTTGGGCGGCGAAGGTTGGCGCCAACTGCCACCTGGCCGTACCCGCAAGCAACTGCGCCACGCCTGCGTACGCTTCCAGCAGCTGACGGCCCCCAGCGCGGCCAAGGCCGTCGAAGACACCGCGTTCTACCGCAGCGCAAGGTTGCTCTCGCGCAACGATGTGGGCTTTGAGGCCGAACGCTTCAGCGCTCCGCTGGAGCACTTCCACAACGAGGCTCAGCGACGCCTGCGGGACTTCCCGGATAACCTGCTGGCCACCGCCACCCATGACCACAAGCGCGGTGAAGACACGCGCGCCCGCCTGGCTGTGCTGAGCGAGCGCGGCCCCTGGCTGGCCAGCCGCATGGCGCACTGGCGCGAGCTGGCAGCGCCTTTGCGCACACCGCTCGAGGATGGGCTGGCGCCGAGCCCTGGTGATGAAATGCTGCTGCTCCAGACCCTGTTGGGCACCTGGCCCTTGGGCCTGGCCGTCGATGACGCCCAAGGCCTTGAGCAATACGCCGAGCGTGTCGGTCAGTGGCAACAGAAAGCGCTGCGCGAGGCCAAGCTGCGCAGCAGTTGGAACGCCCCCAACGACGCCTACGAAAAGGGCTGTGCTCGCTATCTCGAAGGCCTACTGCTGAAGGCCGATGCCCTGCCCCTGCGCACCTCCATTGCCGAGGCGGCGCAGCTGATCAGTTGCCCGGGTGCGCTCAACAGCCTGGTGCAGGCGTTCATGCGCATGACCGTGCCAGGGGTGCCTGATCTGTATCAGGGTAACGAATACTGGGACTTCAGCCTGGTGGACCCAGACAACCGCCGGCCCGTCGACTATCCCGCTCGACGCAGCACCTTGGCAGAGGCCGCGCCGCTCGACGTGTTGTTGAGCCACTGGCACGACGGCCGGGTGAAGCAGGCGCTGGTGGCCCGCGTGCTTGACTGCCGCATGGCCAACCCGGAGCTGTTCCGCCGGGGCAGTTACCTGCCGTTGACCGTCAAGGGGCGCCATGCCGACAAGGTCGTCGCCTTCGCCCGCCTGGGCGACTCACAACGCGCCGTGATCGTCGCGCCTCGCTTGGCCAGCGGTCTGCTGGGCGCGGCACAGAGCCCTCAAGTACCCCCACAGAACTGGGAAGATACCCGGGTCATATTGCCGTTCGACTTCTCACCTGCCAATTCGACTGGACTTTTCGGTGGGGCCGTTGTCAGCCCTGTAAGAGAGTTGATGGTTTGTGCTGTGCTGTCGGACTTTCCAGTCAATCTGTTGATCGAAGATAACTAGCATTCAGGAGCGTCATATGAGTGTCGATGATAAACGCATTCGCGAGTTTGCCTACCAGATCTGGGAGTCGGAAGGTAAGCCACACGGCGAGGAAGAACGTCACTGGGACATGGCCCGCAAATTGGCAGAAGCCGAAGCCAAAGCCCCCGGGGCCAAAGCCAAGGCCCCCGCCAAGCCAAAGGCGCCTGCCAAACCCAAGACCGCTGCTGCACCCAAGCCGCCAGCTGACCCTAAAGTCGCTGCATTGCCAGGGGTGAAGCCTGCGGCTTCGAAGAAGCCACGCGCACCGAAAAAGCCGACCGCTAGCTGAACCATCCACGGCCCTGCCGTCTTCAGCGCCGCACTGGCACCGAACACCTCGGTTGCCAGGCCTGATGACGACAGGGCCGTTGCAGTACCCAACCTTATTTTCCAGACAAGGCCATTCGAGGATTGCCATGAGCCCGCGCACCGCAAAGAAAACCCGCTCCGTTGCACCGTCGCGCATTCGCGAAGGCTTACCCTACCCCCTCGGCGCCACCTGGGACGGCCTGGGCGTGAACTTCGCCATCTTCTCGGCGAACGCCACCAAGGTCGAGCTGTGCGTATTCGACGCCACCGGCGAGAAAGAGCTCGAGCGTATCGAGCTGCCTGAATACACCGACGAGATCTATCACGGTTATCTGCCTGACGCGCACCCGGGCCTGATCTACGGCTATCGCGTGCATGGCCCTTACGAGCCTGAGAACGGCCACCGCTTCAACCCTAACAAACTGCTGATCGACCCCTACGCCAAGCAGTTGGTCGGTGAGCTGAAATGGTCCGAGGCGCTGTTTGGCTACACCATTGGCCACCCAGACGGTGACCTGTCGTTCGACGAGCGCGACAGCGCCCCCTTCGTGCCCAAGTGCAAGGTCATCGACCCGGCGTTCACCTGGGGCCGGGACAACCGTGTCCAAACCCCTTGGGACCAGACCGTCGTGTACGAGGCCCACACCAAGGGCATCAGCAAGCGCCACCCGGCCGTGCCTGAAAACCTGCAAGGCACCTTCGCAGGCCTTGCCAACGACGAGCTGCTCAAGCACATCAAGGACCTGGGCGTCTCCAGCATCGAGCTGCTGCCCATCCATGCATTCGTCAATGATCAGCACCTGCTCGACAAGGGCTTGAACAACTATTGGGGCTACAACACCATCGCGTTCTTCGCACCGCACCCAAGCTACCTGGCCAGCGGCAAGATCGCCGAATTCAAGGAGATGGTGGCGCACCTGCACGACGCGGGCCTGGAGCTGATCCTCGATGTGGTCTACAACCACACCGCCGAAGGCAACGAGATGGGCCCCACCCTCTCCATGCGCGGCATCGACAACGCGTCGTACTACCGCCTGATGCCCGATCAGAAGCGTTACTACATCAACGACTCGGGCACCGGCAACACCTTGGACCTGAGCCATCCGTGCGTCCTGCAACTGGTGACCGATTCGCTGCGCTACTGGGCAGGCGAGATGCATGTCGACGGCTTCCGCTTCGACCTGGCGACCATTCTGGGTCGCTACCACGACGGCTACAGTGAGCGTCACAGCTTCCTCGTAGCCTGCCGCCAGGACCCGCTGCTACGGCAGGTCAAACTGATTGCCGAGCCATGGGACTGTGGCCCAGGTGGCTACCAGGTGGGCAATTTCGCACCGGGCTGGGCTGAATGGAACGACCGTTTCCGTGACACCGTGCGCGCCTTCTGGAAGGGCGACGAGGGCCAACTGGCCGATTTTGCCGCCCGCATGACCGGCTCTGGCGACATGTTCAACAACCGCGGCCGCAGGCCGTATTCGTCGGTCAACTTCATCACTGCCCACGACGGCTTCACCTTGCGCGACCTGGTGTCGTACAACGAGAAGCACAACGAGGACAACGACGAGAACAACCAGGATGGCACCAGCAATAACCTGTCCTGGAACTGCGGCGCCGAAGGCCCGACCGAAGATGCGGAAATCAACGCCTTGCGCATGCGCCAGATGCGTAACTTCTTCGCGACCCTGCTGTTTGCCCAGGGCACGCCGATGATCGTTGCCGGCGATGAATTCAGCCGCACTCAGCATGGCAACAACAATGCCTACTGCCAGGACAGCGAAATCGGTTGGGTGAACTGGGATCTGGATGAAGAAGGCCAGGCGCTGCTGGCGTTCGTCAAGCGCCTGACCCGTCTGCGCCAGAAGTATCCGGTGCTGCGTCGCTCAAGCTTCCTGGTGGGCGATTACAACGAGGCAATCGGCGTCAAGGACGTGACATGGCTGGCGCCGGATGGCAACGAGATGAGCGTTGAACAGTGGGAAGACCCCAACGGCCGCTGCCTGGGCATGCTGATCGATGGTCGTGCGCAGGTCAGTGGCATTGCCCGTCCAGGTTCGGAGTCCACCGTGTTGCTGATCGTCAACGCCCACCACGACACCGTGCCGTTCAAACTGCCCAGCGTTCCAGAGGGCGAACACTGGAGCTGCGTGATGGATACAGACAGGCCACAACTGCGCAAACCCGAAGACCTGCCATTCGACAGCTCATTTGACCTGACAGGGCGCTCGGTGGCGTTGATGGTGCTCCAGCACAGCGAAGAGTGATGGCAAACGCATACGTCACGCGCAATGCGTGACGTAGCCGTTGCAAACCCGCCGGGCAATCTCAGACAGGGATTGCCCGGCGGGTTTTTTCTGGTGGTTCGACTTTTACCGCTTGAGCCTGCGGCAGGCACGCTCTAGACCTTCAACCGGACCATGACGGCCGGCCAGTGCAGTAAAGCCACCGCGGGCAGAACGCCCGCGGGTAGCTGACGATCAGACCGGCTTGAGCACCAGTATCGCCAGCGGAGGCAGGTTCAGCGCCAGCGACAACGGCTGGCCATGGCAGGGGGTCTGCTGCGTGGCGACCGCACCCATGTTGCCCACATTGGAGCCCGCATAGGCTTCGGCATCGCTGTTGAGCAGCTCCTGCCATTGCGCCCCGAACGGCACACCGATGCGATAGCCCTCACGCGCCACGGGCGTGAAGTTGGCAACCACAAGCACTGGCTCGCCCGCGCTGCTCCACCGCAGCCAGGCGAATACGCTGTTCTGCGCGTCATCGCCGATCAACCACTGGAAGCCCTCGGGCTTGCAGTCCTGCTCATGCAGGGCAGGCACATCGCGGTACAGGCGGTTCAGGTCGCCCACCAGGCGCTGTACACCCTGGTGCTCCGGATACTGCAGCAGGTACCAGTCCAGCTGGTGGTCGTGGTTCCATTCGCGCCACTGGCCGAACTCGCAGCCCATGAACAGCAATTTCTTGCCCGGGTGCATCCACATGAAGGCCAGGTAGGCACGCAGGTTGGCGAACTTCTGCCAGCGATCGCCCGGCATCTTGTCGATCAACGAGCGCTTGCCGTGTACCACCTCGTCGTGGGAGATCGGCAGGATGAAGTGCTCGGAGTAGGCGTATACCAGGCTGAAGCTCATCTCGTTATGGTGATGAGTACGGTGCACAGGGTCGTTCTGGATGTAGCTGAGCGAGTCATGCATCCAGCCCATGTTCCACTTGTAGTGGAAACCCAGTCCACCCTCTTCGGTTGGCTTGCTCACGCCAGGCCAGGCCGTCGATTCCTCGGCAATGATCAAGGCACCCGGCGCTTCATGCGCCGCCACGCCGTTGAGGTGGCGGATGAAGTCGATGGCCTCGAGGTTCTCACGCCCGCCATGGCGGTTGGGCACCCATTCACCAGCCTTGCGCGAGTAGTCGCGGTACAGCATCGACGCCACGGCATCTACCCGCAACCCGTCGATGTGGAAGTGTTTGAGCCAGTGAAGCGCCGAGGCCATCATGAAGCCCCGCACCTCGTTACGGCCGAGGTTGTAGATCAGCGTGTTCCAGTCCTGGTGATAGCCTTCGAACGGGTTGTCGTATTCGTAGAGGGCCGTGCCGTCGAAGCGCGCCAGACCATGTTCGTCTGTGGGGAAATGCGCTGGTACCCAGTCCAGGATCACACCGATGCGGGCCTGGTGGCAGGCGTCGATGAAGGCGGCGAAGTCCTCTGCCGTGCCATAGCGCGACGTCGGGGCGAACATCGACAGGGGCTGGTAGCCCCACGAGCCGCCAAAGGGGTGCTCCATGATCGGCAGCAGCTCGATATGGGTGAAACCCAGCTCCTGCACGTAAGGCACCAGGCGCTCGGCCAACTCGCGCCAGTTGTAGAAACGCCCCACTTCGCCGGCTTCGTCCAGCTCGCAGCGCCAGGACCCGGGATGCAGTTCGTAGATCGACAAGGGGGCGCTGTAGGCGTGGCGCTGGGCGCGCTCGTCCATCCACTGCTGGTCGCGCCATTCATGGGCTAGCGCACCAGCCACCTTGGAAGCGGTGCTGGGCGGCAATTCGGTAGCACGGGCCAATGGGTCTGCTTTGAGCGGCAGGATCCCATCCTTGCCCAGCACCTCGAACTTGTAGGTTTCACCCACGCCCAGGCGTGGAATGAACAGCTCCCAGACACCGGCACCGTGGCGCAGGCGCATCGGGTGCCGACGACCGTCCCAGTTGTTGAACTCGCCCACGACCGATACCCGGCGCGCATTGGGTGCCCATACCGAGAAGCACACCCCGTCCACCCCGTCGACCTGTGCCGGCTGGGCACCGAAACGCCCTGCCAGGTCCCGGTGATTACCCTCGGCGAACAGGTGCAGGTCGATGTCGCCAAGCTGCGGGCCGAAGCTGTAGGGGTCTTCCGTGACTTGCTCGCCGCCAGCCCAGTTGATGTGCAACTGATAGGGAAGCGCCTCGTTCAAGTGCGCGGTGAACAGGCCAGGTATCGCGCCGGGCCGCATGTCGGCCAGCACGCGCTGGTCGTCGCGCGCCAGCACGCGGGCACCCAGTGCATTGGGCAGGTAGGCGCGGATGGTCACGCCGCCTGCAGGATCGGTGTGAGGCCCCAGTACCGCAAAAGGATCGGCGTGCTCGGCGCGCGCCAGGGCATCCAAGTCCCGTTGGCCAAGACCGCCGTTTTCACGCGTTGAAACGTTCATTCTGACTCTCCCCAGGTACTGATCAGTCCATGCAGGCCATGCAAAGGCACGGCCAGCCAGCTTGGACGGTTTTCGGCTTCATAAGTTATTTCGTATGCCGCTTTTTCCAGGCAGAACAGCTCAAGTGCCGCACGCTCGCCTTCGGCTTGTTCCCAGGCGTGGGGCATGGCCGCGGTGGCCAGGCCATAAGCCTCGATGAATGCATGCCGGGACTGGTGAAGATACTGTCGGGCCACCCGCTGCCGAGCTTGTCGCGCCGGCTCGGAAAGGTCCACGGTAGAGGCGCTGCGCAAGATCATCGCAGCAGCATAGTCGAAAGACCGCAACACGCCGCTGACATCTTTGTACGGGCTGTGCTTGGCCCGGCGCTCTTCAAGTGGCCTGGACGGTTCTCCCTCGAAGTCGATCAGGTAGGCGTCGCCTTGCACCACCAGCACCTGGCCCAGGTGAAGGTCGCCATGCACACGCATCAAAAGGCCACCCTGCGCCTGCTGTGCCAGTTCAGCCACGCGTTGGTCAAGCCCGTCGCGCTGCTGTTGCAAGTCATCGACCAATGCCTGGCTTTCAGCGTCGAGCTTGTCACGGTGCTGCGCCAACAGATCCAGCGCATGGGCCAGTTCTGTGCTGATCTGTGCACTCCACCGCTCGCTGTCTTCGGCACTGCTCGGATAAGGCGCGAAAGCCTCGTCCTCGGTAGGTGCCGCGAGCATCAGGTGCATCTCGCCCAAGCGCTGGCCGAGCAGCGAAGCGAAGTCGCGCAGCTCGTTGACCGCGTCGGTATGCGGTTCACCTTCGTTGCTGGAGGGCTGCATCTGGTCGCGAATGGCGCGCTCCAGGGTGTTCTGGGACCAGGCCCAGGCATCGCCCTGATTACTCAGGTAGCCTTGGGCGATCATCAACAGGTGCGGTGCGCCTTGGGCATCCTCGCGACTGACCCAGGCCAGCAACGGCGAGATGTTGGCAAAGCCGGCTGCGGTGAGATAAGCACTCATTTCAAGCTCTGGATGAATGCCTGCGTTGACCCGCCGGATCAACTTGAGCACCACCGAATCGCCAACCACTACCGAACTGTTGGACTGCTCGGCGCTCAAGTAGCGCACCGGGCTGTCTTCACCCAGTGCCAGGCCAGCCAACTGTTCGGTGTGATTGAAGTGCAGCTCGCCCTGATCATTCCCACAGGGCAAGCGCAGACCTTCCTGACAGGCCTTGAGCACCGCGCGAATGAACGGCTCAAGCACAAAGGCATCGGTGATCAGGCCCACTTCATTGGCCCGTCGCACGCGCGACAAGGCCAACTGCTGCGGCAATGCCGTACTGATCTGCTCCTCGGGCAGCAGGCCGAACGGCAGCTGGTAGCGGCTTGTCACCCCGTCGCTGATCACCTCGATTTCACTGAGCAGCACGGGCGTACCGGCCGTGGTCATGCGCACACCATAGCTCAGGTCGACCTGATCGATAGGCCCTTCCTTGCCCGCGAACCAACGCCGCTTGGGCAGGTACTGGGGCAGGATGGTGGACTGCAGGGCGTCGCGTGAAGGCGACTCGAGCAGCTCTTCCAGACGTTTGCGTAGCACTAATGTAGTCAATTCCGGTAACCCCTCAGTAGGCTGGTTATGCCAGCTGGGCATGCGATCGTGGGCAGCCAGCACTAACCAGTAGAAGCCATAAGGCGGCAAGGTCAGCAGGAACGGCAGCTGCCCGATGGGCGGGAAGGCGCTGCCCCCGATCATTTCCACGGGGACCTTGTCGGCGTATTGGGACAAGTCCAGTTCCGCAGCCTGGGCCGCGCGCGACACGTTGGCGACACAGAGAATGACCTCGGTGTGGCCATCGGCATCGGTGAACTCCCGGATGTAGGCAAGGATGCGTCGGTTGCTGGGTGTCAGGGTGCGCAGCGTGCCGCGGCCGAAGGCTTTCTGCTGCTTGCGCACGGCGAGCAGGCGACGGGTCCAGTTGAGCAGTGAATGGGGATCGTGGCTCTGGGCCTCGACGTTGACCGTCTGGTAGCCGTAGAGCGGGTCCATGATCGGTGGCAGCACCAGCCGCTGTGGGTCGGCGCGGGAGAAGCCGCCGTTGCGGTCAGGCGACCACTGCATGGGCGTACGCACACCGTCGCGATCACCCAGGTAGATGTTGTCGCCCATGCCCAGCTCATCGCCGTAGTACAGCGTCGGTGTACCTGGCATGGACAGCAGCAGACTGGTAAGCAGCTCGATCCTGCGCCGGTCGCGCTGCAGCAGCGGCGCCAGGCGGCGCCGGATGCCGAGATTGATTCGGGCGCGGCGGTCTTCGGCGTAGTAGTTCCAGAGGTAGTCGCGCTCACGGTCGGTGACCATCTCCAGGGTCAGCTCATCGTGGTTGCGCAGAAAGATGGCCCACTGGCAGTTGGCCGGAATCTCCGGGGTCTGGCGCAGGATGTCGGTGATGGGGAAGCGATCTTCCATTGCAAGCGCCATGTACATGCGGGGCATCAGAGGAAAGTGGAACGCCATGTGGCATTCGTCCCCGTCACCCTCGCCAAAGTAAGGGCGGGTGTCCTCCGGCCATTGGTTGGCCTCGGCGAGCAACATGCGGTCAGGGTAATTGGCATCGATCTCGGCCCGGATCGCCTTGAGCACACCATGGGTTTCGGGCAGGTTTTCGTTGTTGGTGCCGTCGCGCTCGATCAAGTACGGGATGGCGTCGAGCCGCAGGCCATCGACGCCCAGGTCCAGCCAGAAACGCATCACGCCGATTACAGCCTTGAGCACCTGCGGATTGTCGAAGTTCAAGTCCGGCTGATGGGAATAGAACCGGTGCCAGAAGTACTGGCCTGCCACCGGGTCCCAGGTCCAGTTGGACTTCTCGGTATCGAGGAATATGATGCGGGTGCCGTCGTATTTGTGGTCGTCATCGGACCACACATAGAAGTCACGGGCCTTGCTGCCACGTTTGGCATGGCGGGCACGTTGAAACCACGGGTGCTGGTCGCTGGTGTGGTTGATGACCAGCTCGGTGATCACCCGCAGCCCGCGCTTGTGCGCCTCGGCAATGAAGCGGCGGGCGTCGGCGAGGGTGCCGTAGTCCGGATGCACCGCCTTGTATTCAGCGATGTCGTAGCCGTCGTCGCGCCGGGGCGAGGGATAGAAAGGCAGCAGCCATAACGTGTTTACGCCAAGGTCAGCAATGTAGTCGAGCTTGCTGATCAACCCGGCGAAGTCACCGATACCGTCGTTGTTGGCATCGAAGAAGGACTTGATGTGCAACTGGTAGATCACCGCATCCTTGTACCACAGCGGGTCGTCAATGAAGGCTGCCGGGCGGGTACGCTTGGCCATGTACCATTCCTCTGAATGCTTGATCGGTAAAACCCGTCAGAGAGCGGGGGTGCCCGCTCCCTGCCACGCTCAGCTGACTTTGCTGATTCGCCAGATACCGAATGGCTGATGCCAAGGCTCGATGCGCATGAACTGGGTCTTGCCGTACCACGACCAGCGATGACCATTCATCAGGTCCTCCCCGTGGGTTTCGGCACCGTCATCAAGGCCAAGCTCCCACAACGGCAGTTCGAAATGGGCTTCCTGGGCGTTGTGCGGGTCCAGGCTCACGGCGATGAGAATGTAATTGTCACGGGCGGGGGTGCGCTTTGCGAAATACAGGATGTTGTCATTCCAGCAGTTGAGCAGCGTCAGGCCCAGATGGCTCTGCAGGGCCGGGTTCTGCCGGCGGATACGGTTGAGCTGGGCGATCTCGGCGATGATGTTGCCCGGCTGTGTAAAGTCACGCGGGCGGATCTCGTACTTCTCCGAGTCCAGGTATTCTTCCTTGCCCGGCAGCCCTGCCGCTTCGCACAGCTCGAAGCCCGAGTACATGCCCCACAAGCCCGACCCCATGGTCGCCAGTGCGGCCCGGATGAGGAAGCCGGCCCGGCCATTTTGCTGGAGGAAGAACGGGTTGATGTCTGGCGTGTTGACGAAGAAGTTCGGCCGGTAGCATTGGCTCCACGGCGGCTGGTTGAGCGTTTCGAAATACTCGCTCAGCTCCTGCTTGGTGTTGCGCCAGGTGAAATAGGTGTAGCTCTGCGCATAGCCGACCTTGCCCAGGCGGGCCATCATGGCGGGCTTGGTGAACGCCTCGGCCAGGAACAACACGTCCGGGTATTGACTGCGCACATTGGCGATCAGCCACTGCCAGAACGGCAGGGGTTTGGTATGCGGGTTGTCCACCCGGAACGTTTTCACGCCCTCCTCCACCCAACCGATGATCACATCACGCAGGGCGATCCACAGCCCAGGCACGGCATCGGGCGCGTAGAAGTCGACGTTGACGATGTCCTGGTACTTCTTCGGCGGGTTCTCGGCATAGCGGATGGTGCCGTCAGGGCGCCAGCTGAACCAGCCTGGATGTTCCTGGAGCCACGGATGGTCCTGGGAGCACTGGATGGCGAAGTCCAGGGCGATTTCCAGACCGTGCTGGGCTGCCGCCGATACCAGGCGACGGAAATCTTCACGCGTGCCGAGTTCGGGGTGGATCGCATCGTGCCCACCGTCGGCACTGCCAATTGCATAGGGGCTGCCAGGGTCCCCCGGCTGGGCCTGCAACGAATTGTTCCGGCCCTTTCTGTGCTGCATGCCAATGGGGTGAATGGGCGGGAAATACAACACGTCGAAGCCCATGTCGCGAATCATCGGCAGGCGCTGGTGCACATCGTTGAAGGTGCCATGACGCTGGGGATCATCGGTGATCGAACGGGGGAACAGCTCATACCAGCTGGCGAATTGCGCGGCCGGGCGGTCCACATCCAGCGGGTAATCGCAACTGCGGGTCAGGTAGCTGCGGTGCTCGGCGGCGGCCATCATCTGCGATGCCTCGGCGCCCAGCAGCAGGGCCACTTGTTCATCCTCAGGCAGCGTCTGCAACGTGGCTTGCAGCGCCTGTAATTGCTCGCGCAAGGCGCCGCTGCTCAATTCGATGCCCTTGCCCAGCAGCAACCGCCCTTCCTCGAGTTCAAGCTTTACGCCGACGCCGGCATTGAACTTTTTCTCCAGGTCGTAGCAGTAGGTGGCGTAGGGGTCGATCCAGGCTTCGATGCTGAACACATGCGGCCCGATTTCAGTGGGGGTGAATTCTGCCAGCCACAGGTCATTGCCGGGCGAGGTCATGGGCACGCAATGAATGCGACGGCTACCGGCCTGGCGCCAGTTCAACACCACAGCCATCCGGTCGTGGCCGTCGGTGAATACCTTGGTGCTGACCGAAACCGGCTGGTTGCTGATGGCCTTGGCGGCAAAGGCGCCGCCGTCGAGCACCGGCTGGGTGTCCTCGATGGCGATACGCGTTGCCATCAAGGCCTGGGACAGGCTGATGACCTGGTCCGGATGATCATTTGCCGTGGGCACGCTTTCGAAGGGCTCGTTCAAAGACATCAGGCCTTGCTCCCTGGGACTGGTGGCGGTAAGGATTGAGAGCGCGGCGACCGAGCCTGGGTTCAAAAATGAATTGATTCGAAGCACCAGCGGTCGAACGCTGCAGGACAGGTTCACTCAACCCCACGAGGCATGGCCATGACGCTCCCAACGCCCCCGGAAACGCCCGATCCGAACATTGACGATCCCAACCTCCCGCCCCCGGAGCCTGAGCGTGACCCGGATGACCTGCCGATTCAGCCGACCGAGCCGCCAACCGTGGGTGACCCACCCAGTCAAGAACCCCCGATAAAGGCGGTCGACTGAAGTCGAAAACTGTCAGTTTTGCCAGTGGCGCATCGGCTGCGTTGTTCCGATCATGAGTCACCTTTGTGATTCAGGAGTTATGGATATGACGCATGATGGTATGAGCCCCAGCGAACGAGACGAATACGAAATCTACATCATCGAGTGCCTTCAGGATGCAGGCATAGAAGACCCACAGCCCGCAACGGTGCTGCAGTCACTCGATGATGGAGCCGTCCGCCGTGCTGTCGATCAGATCAAGGAAGACAGCCAGGTGAGTTTCAAGTATCAGGCGACAATGACGGTCAGTCAGTTGGCCGAGGTACTCTGGAAAGCCACGCAGTCAAGGTGAGGGCTTGCCACGGCATCTGTAGCTGACATTCCTACTCGACCCTGCCCAGTTCAGCCACGCTGATCTCCCGCATTCTGAACTTCTGCACCTTGCCCGTCACGGTCATGGGAAACTCATCGACGAAGCGGATATGGCGGGGCACCTTGTAGTGGGCGATACGGGATTTGCACCAGGCCTGCAGCTCCTCGGCAGTGGCCTGGTGACCCGGATGCAGCTTGACCCAGGCGACGATGTCCTCGCCGTAGCGGCTGCACGGGATACCAATGACCTGGGCATCGGCAACCGCCGGGTGGGTATAGAAGAACTCTTCTATTTCACGCGGATAGATGTTTTCGCCACCGCGGATGATCATGTCCTTGTTGCGCCCGACGATGCGCACATAGCCCGCCTCGTCCATCACCGCCAGGTCACCGCTGTGCATCCATCCGGCCGCGTCGATGGCACTGGCCGTGGCCTCGGGATTATCCCAGTAACCCAGCATCACGCTGTAGCCGCGCGTGCAAAGCTCACCGGTTTCACCGCGCGCAACCGTTGCGCCTTGCGGGTCGATGATCTTGCTTTCCAGTTGCGGCTGGGTACGGCCCACAGTGGTGACGCGCAGCTCCAGGTCATCATCCGGGCCGGTTTGCAACGACACCGGGCTTGTTTCAGTCATGCCATAGGCGATCTGCACCTGGGCCATGTGCATCTGGTCGATGACCCTGCGCATGACCTCGATCGGGCAGGTGGCGCCGGCCATGATGCCGCTGCGCAAGGACGACAGGTCCATACGCTGGCGGGCCGGATGATCGAGCATGGCGATGAACATGGTGGGCACGCCGTACAGGATGGTGCCGCGTTCCTCGGCCACGGCGCGCAAGGCCAACTCGGCGTCGAAGCCCTCGCCTGGGTAGATCATGGTGGTGCCATGGGTGATACAGCCCAGGTTGCCCATGACCATGCCGAAACAGTGATACAAGGGCACCGGGATCACCATGCGGTCATGCGCAGTCAAGCCTAGGCTTGCGCCAACCATGAAGCCGTTGTTCAGGATGTTGTAGTGGCTGAGGGTGGCGCCCTTGGGCGCGCCGGTGGTGCCAGAGGTGTACTGGATGTTCACCGGCTGGTCGAAATGCAGGCTGTTTTGCCGGCCCGTGCACGCTTCGCGGCTTACGGACATGCCCCAAGTGGCCAGTGCCTCCCACGGCAGGAAGCCAGCAGGCGGATCGTTGGCCAGGCTTACGACCCCGCGCAAGGCGGGCAGCGCGGCACTGCTGATCTGACCGGGTGCTGCGGTCGCCAACTCCGGCACCAAGGCCTGGACCATGGCGTGGTAATCGGAATGCTTGAATGCGTCGGCACAGACCAGCCAGCTGCACCCTGACTGGCGCAGCACGTACTCAAGCTCACCCACCCGGTAAGCCGGGTTGACGTTGACCAGGATGGCGCCCACCTTGGCAGTTGCCACCTGCAGGATGCACCACTGCGCGCAGTTGGGTGCCCAGATACCCACGCGGTCACCGGTTCCGATCCCAAGGGCCATCAGCGCCCGGGCACACGACTCGACCTGCTCCGCCAGTTGCCGCCAGCTGTAGCGCAGGCGCTGGTGCCGAGCCACCAATGCTTCCTGCTCGCCCAGGCGCGCCACGGTCGCGTCGAAGGCCTGGCCAATGGTTTGAGTAAGCAAGGGGCGGTCCTGGCGACCGCGGGTATAGCTGGGTTGAGTCATGTGCGTCCCTTCTTTTGATTGTTCTGGATAGGGGCCAAATGCGCGCCAATCACTTTGGCTCAGATTTACGTTTACGTAAAGGTGACGGATAAATTGACAAAAAAGCAGGTGCAGGTTTACGTTTACGTAAAGGTGATAGGCAGCTGAGCATGCTTTCTGCGTCAGCTGCCTGCCCAGGCAAGCTTGCCGCTAGCAGCGTGATCCCATTTCAAGAACAACAAGGTGCCCTCGCATGCATTACCCCAGCCTGAACTTCGCCCTGGGCGAGACCATCGACATGCTTCGCGACCAGGTGCGCACCTTCGCCGCCGCCGAGCTCGCCCCTCGCGCCGCGCAGATCGACCACGACAACCTGTTCCCTGCCGACATGTGGCGCAAGTTCGGCGACATGGGCCTGCTCGGCATCACCGTCCCGGAAGAATACGGTGGCGCAGGCTTGGGTTATCTGGCGCACGTGGTGGCTATGGAAGAAATCAGCCGCGCCTCGGCCTCAGTCGCGCTGTCCTACGGCGCCCACTCCAATTTGTGCGTCAACCAGATCAACCGTAACGGCACGCCCGCGCAAAAGGCCAGGTACCTGCCCAAGCTGGTCAGCGGCGAGCACGTCGGCGCCCTGGCGATGAGCGAACCCAATGCAGGGTCGGACGTGGTGTCGATGAAACTGCGCGCCGACAAACGCGGCGACCACTACGTGCTCAACGGCAGCAAGACGTGGATCACCAACGGGCCCGACGCCAACACCTACGTCATCTACGCCAAGACCGATCTGGAAAAAGGCCCCCATGGCATCACTGCGTTCATCGTCGAGCGCGATTGGGCAGGCTTTAGCCGCAGCAACAAGTTCGACAAGCTGGGCATGCGTGGTTCGAACACCTGCGAGCTGTTCTTCGATGACGTGCACGTGCCAGAGGACAACATCCTCGGCCAACTCAATGGCGGCGTACGGGTGTTGATGAGCGGCCTGGACTACGAGCGCGTGGTGCTCGCCGGCGGCCCTACCGGCATCATGCAGAGCTGCATGGACCTGGTGGTGCCGTACATCCATGACCGCAAGCAATTCGGGCAGAGCATCGGCGAGTTCCAGTTGATCCAGGGCAAGGTCGCCGACATGTACACCCAGCTCAACGCCAGCCGCGCTTACCTGTATGCCGTTGCCCAGGCGTGCGATCGCGGCGAAACCACCCGCAAGGACGCAGCCGGGGTGATCCTCTACACCGCCGAGCGCGCCACGCAGATGGCCCTGGAGGCGATCCAGATTCTTGGCGGCAACGGGTATATCAACGAATTTCCCGCAGGTCGCTTGCTGCGCGATGCCAAGCTGTACGAAATCGGCGCCGGCACCAGCGAAATCCGCCGGATGCTGATCGGCCGCGAGTTGTTCAACGAGACCCGCTGAACACGCTGGCGCTGCGGCCGGCTCATACGCCCGCCGTGGCCACACCGGACAACCTTGCACGGCCAAGCCAAGGGCGCGCCGCTGCACCAGGAGTCATGATGATTCTGAAATCCCAAGTGAACCCCCGGTCACCCGAATTCGCCCAGTCCCAGGCAGCCATGCAGGCCCAGGTCGACAACCTGCGTGTGCTGCTTGCCCAGGTAGCCCAGGGTGGCGGCCCCAAGGCTCAGGAGCGGCACACCTCGCGAGGCAAACTGCTGCCCCGCGAGCGAATCGAACGTCTGCTCGATGCCGGTTCCGCCTTTCTCGAGATCGGCCAGTTGGCTGCACACCAGGTCTACGGCGAAGACGTTCCGGCAGCCGGCCTGATCGCCGGGATCGGGCGCGTGGAAGGCGTGGAATGCATGATCGTGGCTAACGACGCCACCGTCAAAGGTGGCTCTTACTACCCGCTGACGGTGAAAAAGCACCTGCGGGCGCAGACCATTGCCTTGCAGAACCGTCTGCCGTGCATCTACCTGGTGGATTCTGGCGGCGCCAACTTGCCGCGCCAGGACGAGGTGTTTCCCGACCGTGAGCACTTCGGGCGGATTTTCTTCAACCAGGCCAACATGAGCGCACTGGGCATCGCCCAGATCGCCGTGGTGATGGGGTCATGCACCGCAGGCGGCGCCTACGTGCCGGCAATGGCGGACGAGGCGATCATGGTGCGTCAACAGGCCACCATCTTCCTGGCCGGCCCACCGCTGGTGAAGGCGGCCACAGGCGAGGTGGTGAGCGCCGAGGCGCTAGGCGGCGCCGATGTGCATTGCCGCACCAGCGGTGTAGCCGACCATTACGCCGAGAACGACGAGCATGCCCTGGCGCTGGCCAGGCGCTGCGTGGCCAATCTCAACTGGCGCAAGCTCGGTGCCCTGCAATGCAAGCCGCCCGTTGCGCCCTTGTATGCGGCGCAGGAGCTATACGGCGTGATTCCGGCTGACGCCAAGCAGCCTTTCGATGTGCGTGAAGTCATCGCACGGCTGGTTGATGGCTCGGTGTTCGATGAGTTCAAAGCCTTGTTCGGGACCACGCTGGTGTGCGGCTTCGCCCACCTGCACGGCTACCCGATCGCCATCCTGGCCAACAACGGCATCCTGTTTGCCGAGGCTGCGCAAAAAGGCGCGCACTTCATCGAGCTGGCTTGCCAGCGTGGTATCCCGCTGCTGTTCCTGCAGAACATCACGGGGTTCATGGTGGGCAAGAAGTACGAAGAAGGCGGCATCGCCAAGCATGGCGCCAAGTTGGTCACGGCCGTGGCCTGCGCGCAGGTACCCAAGTTCACGGTCATCATTGGCGGCAGTTTCGGTGCCGGCAACTACGGCATGTGCGGACGCGCCTACGACCCGCGCTTTCTCTGGATGTGGCCCAATGCGCGCATCGGGGTGATGGGCGCCGAACAGGCTGCCGGCGTGCTGGTACAGGTCAAGCGCGAGCAGAGCGAGCGCAGCGGCGAGCCGTTTGGCGCCGAGGATGAGGCCAGGCTCAGGCAGCCGATCCTCGATCAATACGAGCATCAGGGCCACCCCTACTACTCCAGCGCCCGCCTATGGGACGACGGCGTCATCGACCCAGCGCAGACCCGCGATGTGCTGGCCCTGGCCTTGTCTGCGGCGCTGAACGCACCGATCGAACCGAGCCGCTTCGGCATATTCAGGATGTGACCCCATGAGCGATTTCACTACGGTAGAGGTGAGCCACGATCCACGTGGCTTCGCCACCTTGTGGCTCAGCCGCGAGGACAAGCACAACGCCTTCAATGCCTTGATGATCCGCGAGCTGAACATTGCCCTGGGGCAGCTTGCCGACGACGCGGGCGTGCGCTTCGTGTTGCTGCGCGGGCGGGGACGGCATTTCAGTGCCGGCGCCGACCTTGCGTGGATGCAGCAGTCGGCGCAGCTGGACTTCAACACCAACCTGGATGACGCACGCGAGCTGGGCGAGTTGATGTATGCACTGCACCGCATCAAGGTGCCGACCCTGGCAGTGGTACAGGGCGCCGCATTCGGCGGCGCCCTGGGCCTGATCAGTTGCTGTGACATGGCCATCGGTGCCGAAGACGCCCAGCTGTGCCTGTCGGAAGTGCGCATCGGCCTGGCACCGGCGGTGATCAGTCCCTTCGTGGTCAAGGCCATCGGCGAGCGCGCCGCCCGCCGTTATGCACTCACGGCAGAGCGCTTCAGCGGGTTGCAGGCCCAGGCCCTTGGGTTGTTGGCCGAGGTGTACCCGGCCAGCCAGTTGGAGGCCAGCGTGAAACAGTGGGTTGAAACCCTTCTGGCCAATAGCCCCCAGGCAATGCGCGCGACCAAGGAGCTGCTGCGCGAGGTCGACGGCGGTACCCTCAGCCCTGGCCTGCGTCGTTATTGCGAGAACGCCATCGCGCGAATCCGCGTAAGCGCCGAGGGCCAGGAAGGCCTTCGTGCGTTTCTGGAAAAACGCCAACCTGCCTGGCAGGCCGATGCAAACAAGGAGCCACGCCCATGAACCGCCCGCCATTGACAACGTTGCTGGTGGCCAACCGTGGTGAAATCGCCTGCCGGGTGATGCTCACCGCCAAGGCCATGGGCCTGACCACGGTGGCGGTGCACAGCGCCATCGACCGTAATGCCCGCCACAGCCGTGAAGCCGATGTGTGCGTGGACCTGGGCGGTAACAAGGCGGCAGACAGTTACCTGCAGATCGACAAGCTGGTGGCAGCGGCCAAGGCCAGCGGTGCCCAGGCCATTCACCCTGGCTATGGCTTTCTTTCGGAAAACGCAGATTTTGCCCGCGCAGTCGAAGCCGCTGGCTTGATGTTCCTGGGCCCACCTGCGTCGGCCATCGACGCCATGGGCAGCAAGTCGGCCGCCAAGGCCTTGATGGAGGCCGCAGGCGTGCCGCTGGTGCCGGGCTACCATGGCCAGGCCCAGGACCTGGACACCTTCAAGCAAGCCGCCCGGCACGTCGGCTACCCGGTCCTGCTCAAGGCCAGCGCCGGTGGTGGCGGCAAGGGCATGAAGGTGGTCGAGGACGAAAGCCAGTTGGCCGATGCCCTGGCGTCGGCGCAACGTGAAGCCCTGTCGTCCTTTGGCGATGCGCGGATGCTGGTGGAAAAGTACGTATTAAAGCCGCGCCATGTGGAGATCCAGATTTTTGCCGATCACCACGGCCACTGCCTGTACCTCAACGAACGGGATTGCTCGATCCAGCGGCGTCACCAGAAGGTGGTCGAGGAAGCCCCTGCCCCGGGCCTTTCGGCAGACCTGCGCCGCGCCATGGGCGAGGCGGCAGTACGCGCGGCGCAGGCCATCGGCTATGTCGGCGCTGGCACCGTGGAATTTCTGCTGGACGCCCGTGGCCAGTTCTTCTTCATGGAGATGAACACGCGCCTGCAAGTGGAGCACCCCGTCACCGAGGCCATCACCGGCCTGGACCTGGTGGCCTGGCAGATTCGCGTGGCTTGCGGTGAGCCCCTGCCCCTCACCCAGGACCAGGTACCGCTCAACGGCCATGCCATCGAAGTGCGGCTGTACGCCGAAGATCCGGCCAATGACTTCTTGCCGGCCACCGGCACCCTGACGCTTTACCGGGAACCGGCTTGCGGCCCGGGCCGGCGCGTGGACAGCGGTGTGAGCGAAGGCGATGCGGTGTCGCCCTTCTACGACCCGATGCTGGGCAAACTGATCGCCTGGGGCGAAGACCGGGAGCAGGCCCGCCTGCGCTTGCTGGCCATGCTGGATGAGTTCGCGGTAGGCGGCGTCAAGACCAACATCGCCTTCCTGCGACGTATCCTGGCCCACCCTGGGTTTGCAGCAGCCGAGCTGGATACCGACTTCATCCCGCGTCATCAGGAAACGCTTTTGCCCGCCGCGCAGGCATTGTCGGCCGAGGGCTGGGAGGCTGCAGCCCAGGCGTGGTTGCTGAGCGAACCTGCCTGCGCACGCGTGGACGACCCACACTCCCCATGGGCCCGACAAGACGGGCTGCGCTTGGGGGCTGGAACTTCGCTGAATGTGCATCTGACCCACAATGGGCATGACCAGGCCGTTGCGCTTGACCAGAAGACCCAAGGCATCTGGAGCCTGCAAGGGGATTGGCTGATGCGAGAGCAGGCAGGCCTGCGCACCCGCCACCTGGCCATTCGCAAAGGTGCCAGCCTGTATCTGCACTGGGATGGAGAACTCCACACCCTCGAAGCATTCGACCCGCTCGCCCAGGCAGCCATCGACCTTGTCCATCAAGGCGGCCTGACCGCCCCCATGAACGGCAGCATTGTGCGGGTACTGGTCGAGGTGGGTCAGGCGGTAGAAGCAGGTGCCCCGCTGGTGGTGCTGGAGGCCATGAAGATGGAGCACAGCATTCGGGCCCCCAAGGCCACCATGGTCAAAGCCTTGCTGTGCCAGGAAGGCGACATGGTCAGCGAGGGGGCAGCGCTGGTCGAACTGGAACCGTGAAGGCCGCGGGGTCGCGGTGCCTGACGGCCTGCGGCCCTTGCCTCACCGCACGGGCCACGTGGCCTCAGAACGCCCCGTGTACCCGCACCACCACCCCCAGGAACTCACAGCCGGTTTCGCAGAGCACCGTGGGGTAACGGGTGTTCAACGGCTTGAGCATCTTGTCGCCGCCTTCTTCGACCAATTGGCGGAGCACGGGGGCTTTGCCAGGCTGGCGTGCGATCACCAACCTGCCGGGCTCCACGGGCAACCCGGTATCGACCAGCACGCGCATGCCTTCGGGCACGCTCTTGCCGCTGGCAGCGTTCATCGAGTCGTTTTCCACGGCAAGCCAGAACGCATTGCCGGCAGGCATGTAGTCGGTCTGCTCGTGCACTTCGCTGGTTTCAGGCAACGGGCCCTGCAAGTCCGCCCACTTGAGCACCGGAAAGCGAAAGCTCGCATAGAGCAGGGCCTGTGCGGAAACAGGCGGCTCAGCACCGTAGTGGCCAGGTGATTCGCGCATCAGGTCGCGCTCGACCACCATGACCTGCGCCTCCAGAAAGACCAGGCCGAGCTTTTCCAGTTTTTCGTTGATGGTCTCCAACGTGGGACGACGGGTGCCGCGAAGCCAGTGCCCTACCCCACCTTGCGTCATGCCCAGGCGCTCGGCCAGTTTCAACTGGCTGAGGTTGTGTTCGCGCTTGTAGCGCTTGAGAAATGCATTCCAATTTTCCATGAGCGGCAACAATACGGACTGTATTGGAAGCAGCAATACACAATCTGAATTATTTATTTGGCGCTAGAAAATACAAATTGACCTATGCTCTGAGTTCATTGTGTTTGACGAGAACCTGGAAGGTATCGCAATGAAACATCCGAAAAACGACGAAACAGATCTCGACAGCGAAGCCGCCCGCCGCGCGCTGGACTACTACCTGAATCCCAACCCGCCCCGCCCTACGCTTGAGAACAGGATTTGGACGCTTCACGAAGGCGTCACACGTGATCAAGCACAGGAGCATGCCATTGCCCTGCTGCGCTGTGCGGCAGCAACCGCCCAGGAAACCGCCACCCACCAGCATGGTGGCCAGCGAGAGCTGCTGTTTGCCTTGATGCACATGATGGACATGGCTCGCGCGCTGCTGGAACACCAGCGCACGGCAGACCCCGCCGCTTGAGGCAGGTTGTTGTGAATGGGAGGGAACGCAGCAGGCGCTTGGCGTGCAAAGCCAAGGCCCCTTTTTGGGGGACAAGGAAGCGCAGCGGTAGACTTTCTACCGTAGTGAATAAAAAATCATTTGACTGGCAAATGATAACGATTATTATTGCACTCAGCTGATCGCGAGATCAGCTGGATAAACCGGAGCTTAGGTCGCTCTCGGATTATCTCCTCATCAGGCTAATCACGGTTTTTGACCCAGCTTTTTGCTGGGTCTTTTTTTTGGCTCTTCAGGCTAATGAAGATCGTGATGGCGGCGATGGTAGCAAAAGTGTTTCCGGGGGTGAACGGCCATTACAAAAGTTTGCCGATTCAGCACTTGAGAATCAATCTCGTTAAGCCTAAGCTCGGCTTTTACGAATATCCCCCACCTGCTCTCCAGCAAGGAACTGCTCATGACCCGCACGCTCTTGCGCCTCCATGCGCCTCTGCCGGAGCACGCTGCCGATAGCGATGCTGCCCTGCTGCTCGCACTCAAGCGCCTGCCACGTGCTGCGCAACAAGTGTTTCTGCTAAGCCGTCTCGATCAGTTGACCCAGGGCAGGGTCGCCACACGTCTGGGCCTGCCCCTACCCAGTGTCGAGCGTCTGATGGTGCAGGCGTTGCTTGCCGGTCAGCCCCGCCCTGATGGCCCGACGAGCCAGGCAGCACAGTGGTATGTGCGCTTGCAGAGCCCGGATGTCACTGCCTGCGAGCGTATCGACTTTCGTCGCTGGCTGGACGCCTCGCCCAACCACTTGCAGGCGTTCCACGCTACCGAACTGCGCTGGCGCAGCCTGTACGCGCCTGCACTGGCCCTGGGCCGCGACGGCTGGTATCGCAAGGGTCGCGCTGCCCTGTCGTTGGGTGGATGCTCGATTGCCGCCGCGCTGGGCATGGCCGTATTGATCTTGCTGGGGCTGTGGACGTGAAACGAAACCAACGCACGCTCAAGCCTGCGCTTTGAGCGCCTCACCACAGCGCGATGTCGTACGTCAGGTACAACCGATTGCTGTCGCGGCCACGGGCAAAGTCCGAGCGGTACACGTAGTTGCGCAGCTTGACGCCAAGCCCTTTGGCGGGGCCTGATTGCACCACATACGCAAGCTCTGCGTCGCGCTCCCATTCGCTCAGGCCCGCCGCGCCAGAACGGCCGTTATCGCCGCTCAGGTAACGGGTCATGAAGGTCAACCCCGGCACCCCGGCAGCGGCGAAATTGTAGACATAGCTCGCCATCCAGGTCTTTTCATCTTCTTCGATGAACTTGCCGATGCCCACGTTGCTGAATGAGTACACCGTCGCGCCACTGATGTACGGCAACCCCGCTTCGCCACTGAGCACCTGATAACCTGCGCCGAACGTATGGCCGGAATGCATGTAGGCGATTTGCCCGCTGAGCATGTCATTGTCGATGGGGCCACCGTAGGCCGCACCGGTGCTTTTGCTCTTGAAGTAGCGCAGGTCCGTGGTCAGTACACCGCCAGCCAGCGCATGGTCGTGAACCAAGCCGGCGAAGTCCTGACGATAGAAGTGCTCGAGCTGGCCGTGGTAGTAGCTCAGGCGCAGCTGTTTGCTGAAGGTGTAGTCGGCGCCGGCAAAGCTGAAGTCTCCGGCTTCGCCGCCACTGTAGCCGTCCAGGTACAGGCCGGTGCTGTTGGATGAATCGCGCTGCTTGAAACGGGTCAGGTGCCCGGCCGTGAGGGTCAGGTTGTCGAGTGCGGTACTGGTGAGCTGCGTACCCTGGTAGGTTTGCGGCATCAAACGAGCATCGTTGTGCACCAGCACTGGTAACTTGGGCAACAGGGTGCCATGCCTGACGACGCTCTGCCCAACACGCGCCTTGACCGTAACGCCGGCACTGGCGAACGTGTCGGCGG
This sequence comes from Pseudomonas sp. DE0010, assembly GCF_007680745.1. Classification (NCBI taxonomy): domain Bacteria; kingdom Pseudomonadati; phylum Pseudomonadota; class Gammaproteobacteria; order Pseudomonadales; family Pseudomonadaceae; genus Pseudomonas; species Pseudomonas sp. DE0010. Next base: position 65,098 of record NZ_VEJQ01000020.1, on the reverse strand, counting down.
CCCGGCCATCGTCATGCACAGGCAACAGGCCCGTGCCACTGCGGCCACGCCCCGAATCCAGGCGCACGCCCAACAGGCCCAGTGCATCGAGCCCCAGACCCAGGGTACCGGGGGTGTAACCCGACTGGTAATCGAGCAAGAAGCCCTGCGCCCACTCGGTACGCTCGCTCTTGGCAGTGGCTGCGGCGCGGGGGCTCATACCCTGTTCGTCGCGAAAGTTCTCGTTGAAATAGACGTTGCGCAGTTGCAGCTTGAGCTTGCTGTCTTCAATGAAATCGGTAGCGCCGGCCACAGGCAGGCAGCCGCAGAGCAGGCCACAGGCGGCCCCTCGCGCGAGGGTCAAGGACATGATCGGTACTCTATTGTTGTTTTTAGGGTGTAAGCGATGGCGGGCGCCCGGCGGCGCCCGCACCGTTCAGACGAAGAACGACAGCGCGCCGGTCAACACCGCCAATGCAGTGATGACCAGCGAAGTGAGCACTGCCCACTTCACCGTGGCTCTCTGGAAGTCGCCGATGTCCTTGTCGACCATGCCCACCAGCAGCAGGGTCGAGGCGACCAACGGGCTCATCAAGTGCACCGGCTGACCCAGCACCGAGGCGCGGGCGATCTCCACCGGGTCGATGCCATAGGCGGCGGCTGCGTTGGCCAGGATCGGCACCACGCCGAAATAATAGGCATCGTTGGACAGCACGAAGGTAAGCGGCATGCTGGTCAGCGCCACCACCAGCGGGAACCAGTGGCTCCAGGCTTCCGGGATCCAGTCCACGAGGGTTTGCGCCAGGGCATCGACCATCTTGGTGCCCGAGAAGATACCGGCGAAGATACCGGCGGCGAACACCAGCAGCACCACGGTCATGGCGTTGCCCGAATGGGCCAGAATACGTTCTTTCTGCAGTTCCAGCTGCGGGTAGTTGATCATCAGCGCAGCAACGAAACCGATCATGAACAGGATCGCCGCGTGCATCAGGCCCAGCACCAGCGCGGTCATGACCACGATGACCAGCACCAGGTTCACATAGGCCAGACGCGGGCGCTTGTGGGGCGTATCACCCAGGATTTCCTTGATGTAGCAGTTGCCGCCGCCGGACTCCAGGGCCACGTTGCCAATGCGGCGTCGTTCGGCACGGCCCAGCAGGTAGGCGGTGAACACCACCCAGGCGGCGCCGCCGATCACCGTGGGCAGCATGGGAATGAAATAGTCGGTGGCATCGAGCCCAAGTGCTGCGATGGCGCGGGTGGCGGGCCCGCCCCAGGGGCTCATGCCACTCATGATGCTCAGCGACAGCATCGACACCGTTGCCAGGATCATCGGGTTCATGCCGATGCGCTTGTACAAGGGCAGCATGGCCGCGCAGGTGATCATGTAGGTGGTGGTGCCGTCGCCGTCCAGCGCCACCAGCAGCGACAGCAATGCAGTGCCAATGGCGATCTTGATGGGGTCGCCGTTGACACGCTTGAGGATTTTACGGATCAGAGGGTCGAACAGGCCGGCATCGATCATCAAGCCGAAAAACAGGATGGCGAACAGCAGCAAGGCGGCCGACGGGGCTACCATTTTCAGCCCGTCGAGCATCATCTTGCCAAGGTCAGGCGCAAAGCCCCCCCACCAGTGCGAAGGCGATCGGCACGACCGTCAAGGCGACGATCGGGGACAGGCGTTTGCTCATGATCAGGTAGGTGAACGTCACCACCATGATCAGGCCCAGGAGTGCGAGCATGGCTTTTTCTCTCTTGTTTTTATCCGGGTTGGGCCGTCGATGGCGCAGACGAGCCCCCTACCCGCGCGCGTTCCTGCGCGCGGGTTGCAGCGTTTTGAGGTCAGGGTGTTACGGGCGTCCTAGCCGTGATGGCTTGGCTTGGCGACCCAGGTGGCGTCAGGGCCGACCGTAGTGGGTGCCTGCTCGACCACAGGCTCGCCATTGAGGCGGCTGAGCAGTATCTGCTTGTCACACGCGTTTTCGGAAATCGACACCACCACGGTGGCCACGGCGTTGCTGGCAAGGCTCGTGAGGGCGCGGGCCTCTGACATGAAGCGGTCGATGCCGATCAGCAGGGCCAGGCCTGCCAGCGGGATGTCGTGGATGACTGTCAGGGTCGAGGCCAAGGCCACGAAGCCGCTACCGGTCACGCCCGCTGCGCCTTTTGACGACAGCAGCATGATCGCCAGCATCGTCACCACCTGGCCCAGGCTCAGGTCGATGTTGCAGGCCTGGGCAATGAACACGGCAGCCAAGGACAGGTAGATCGCCGTACCGTCGAGGTTGAACGAGTAGCCGGTAGGCAGTACCAGGCCAACGACCCCCTTCTTGCAGCCAAGCTTTTCCAGCTTCTCCAGCATGCGCGGCAACACAGGCTCCGTGGAAGAAGTGCCCAGCACCACCAGGAACTCTTCGCGGAAATAGCGCAGCAGCTTCCACAGGCTGAAACCATGGGCGCGGCAGATGCCGCCCAGCACGACCAGGACGAAGAACGCACAGGCAATGTAGAGCGTACCGATCAGCTTGGCGAGCGACCCCAGCGAGGTGACGCCGTACTGCCCGACCGTGAACGCCAGGGCACCGAACGCACCGACCGGTGCGAAACGCATGAGGTAGCCGAAGATGCGGAACACCATGGCCGAGGCCGCTTCCAGTACGTCCAGCACCGGCTTGCCTTTCTCGCCCATGGACGACAGCGCAAAACCGCTGAGCACGGCAATGAACAGCACGGGGAGCACTTCACCCTTGTTGAACGCCCCCATGAAGGTGTCCGGGATGATGTGCATGAAGAAGTCCACCACGCCCAGTTTGGCGGCCGAGGCGGTGAACTGGGTCAGGCCCTCGGTGCTCAGGGTGGCCGGGTCGATGTTCATGCCGACCCCTGGCTTGAACAGGTACACCGCAGCCAAGCCGATGATCAGGCTGACAATGGTCAGCCCAAGGAACAGCAACAGCGTCTTGCTCATCAGGCGCCCGAGCGAGCGCTTGTCGGTCATGCCGGCTATACCGGTGACGATGGTGCAGAACACCACGGGCGCGATCATCATCTTGACCAGCTTGATGAAGGCATCGCCCAAGGGCTTGAGCGCAACGGCCTGTTGCGCCCAGAAGTGACCGACCACTACGCCCAGCACGACGGCGCAGAGGATCTGGAAGTACAGCGATTTGGCAAGTTTCATGAGGCATCACCCATTGTTCATATTGTGCGGATGCGCTTGTTGCAAGGTGCAGCGGTCGACCCTTTGGGTGGCTAGCCAGCCATCCTGCGCAAGGTAGGCGCGTAGACGAACCCTGAAAAGAGCCGCCGGGCAGTACGTACCACAGAGGCTTGCAGGGTCTTGCCATCGGCACCGCTGCGTGACAACGCGACGTCGATGCCACCACTTGGATGCTCAAGACGAACCTGGCTCAGGTCCAGGGCTTGTTCGCCCAGCAGATCCACAATGACGCTGCCGGGGCTGACACAGGCAGTGGCCAGCCCCACAGCACCGGTGATCGCCAGGGCACGGTGGCAATTGTGCGGCATGAAGTAGCGCACCTGGAGCGTGCCGTCGTAGCGCGGCTTGGACACCAGCACCGGCTTGGGGATCACCATGCCGCTGACATCGCCAAGGCCCATGGCCTTGCCGGCTTTGAGGCGCAGGGCTTCCAGACGCTTGAGCAGAGGGCCGTTGGCGTCGAGCTCGTCGGGCGTTTCGGCGCCGGTCATGCCCAGGTCACTGGCCTGGATGACCATCATGGGCATGGCCATGTCGATACAGGTCATGGGCACGCCATCGATCACATCCTTGGCTTGCCCGGTGGGGAACAGCTTGCCGGTCTTGCTGCCAACCGCATCGAGGAAGGTCAGGTGCACCGGCGCGGCAGTGCCCGGCACGCCATCGATGGCGGTACGCCCTTCATAGCGCACGATGCCACCCGGGGTTTCGACCAGCGAGTTGACGAAGGTGCCCGTGTTCAGGTTACGAATACGCACCAGGGTCTTGCCTTCCTGGCCCTTGACCAGCCCTTGCTCGATGGCGAAAGGACCGACCGCGCACAGCATGTTGCCGCAGTTGGGCGCAGTGTCCACGCGGCGCTGGGCGACCATCACCTGCACGAACAGGTAATCGACGTCGGCGTCGGCATGCAGCGACGGGCTGATGATCGCGACCTTGCTGGTCTGCGGGCTGCCGCCACCGATACCGTCGATCTCCAGCTCATGGCCGGACCCCATCAGGTCGATGAGCAATTCATCGCGTTCGACCACATTGGCAGGCAAGTCCCAGGCATGGAAGAACGGCCCTTTGGAGGTGCCGCCGCGCATGAGTACGCAAGGAATTCGTTGCATGATTTCGCACTCTTGTTGATCAATGGACATCATTGATGCCGTGAGCAAAAGAGTGACAGGGATGGATAAATCATTCCAATGCAAATATCGTAGCGATTATTCCGTTATACAACATAATAAAAATCGACTTGGACCTGAGGTGAATCGTGGAATATGAGCTTCAAGACATACGATCTTTCGTGAAAATCGCCGAACTCGGCAGCTTCCACGAGGCCGCCGAAGTGCTGCATCTGTCACAGCCGGCTTTAAGTCGACGTATCAAGAAGCTGGAGGAAGGGTTAGGCACCTCACTGTTGGAGCGCACCACCCGCCGTGTCAGCCTGACCAGCGTAGGCCGCGATTTTCTGCCCAAGGCCAGGCGCCTGCTGGACGACTTCGAGGATTCGATTCTCAGCATCCGGGAGCTGGCCGAGCGCCAGACCGGACAGGTGACGCTGGCCTGTATACCGACCGCAGCGTTCTATTTCTTGCCGTCGGTGATCCGCGACTACAACGACCAGTACCCCAAGATCCGCATTCGCCTGTTGGACCTGAGCGCCAATGACGGCCTGGAGGCCGTGCTGCGCGGGGAAGCCGATTTTGGCATCAACATGATGAGCGGCCAGCATCCGGACATCGAGTTCGTGTCCTTGGTGCAGGAGCACTTCGTGCTGGCCTGCCGGCGCGATCACCCATTAGCCAACCGCAATGCAGTGACCTGGACCGAGCTTGCCGACTATCGCTTGATCGGTGTCGGCCGGTTGAGCGGCAATCGCATGTTGCTCGACCACGCTCTGGCCGGGCTGAATCTGCGACCCAAATGGTTCTACGAAGTGCAGCACCTGTCCACGTCCCTGGGCATGGTCGAGGCCGGGCTTGGCGTATCGGCCATGCCTAGCCTGGCCATGCCCAGTGCAGACCACCCTACCCTGGTAAGCGTGCCGTTGATTGAGCCGGAGGTCACCCGCACCTTGGGCCTGGTTTACCGCCGCGGCGCCTCGCTGTCGCCGGCAGCGGAGAAGTTCGTGTCGATCCTGCTGGAGAAATGGCCGAACCGCTGAGCATGAAACATTCTTAACGCCGGTTAATTCAGCCCTGGGCCCGCCTGCCAATAAGCTGTGCGTTTTATCCGGAGTTTTCCCATGCTCAAGACGCTGTCCTGCACGGCCCTGCTGGTCGCCACCTTTGCCTGCTCTGCCGCAGAGCCCACCCCTGACCAAGCCCCCACGCTGACCGTGCTCAGCTCCGGCGGCATCATGGGCGCCATCCGCAACGTTGCACCGGCTTATGAACACACCTACGGGGTCAAGCTCAACGTGCTCGCCGCGCCATCGATGGGCCAGACCCCGCAAGCCATCCCGAATCGGCTGCAACGGGGCGAGCCGGCCGATGTGGTGCTGATGGTGGGCTCGGCGTTGGACAAGTTGGTCACCGACGGCAAGGCCGACAAGGCCAGCCGCATCGACCTGGGCAAGTCGTTCATTGCCATGGCCGTACGCAAAGGTGAGCCCAAGCCGGCTATCGGCACAATGGGTGAGTTGCGTCAGGTGCTGCTCGATAGCCCCTCGGTTGCCTACTCCGACAGCGCCAGCGGGGTCTACCTGTCCAAAACCTTGTTCCCGAGCATGAACCTTGGCGAAGGCTTCACCCACAAAGCCCACATGATCCCCGCCGAGCCCGTCGGCAAGGTGGTCGCACGCGGCCAGGCAGCCATCGGGTTCCAGCAACTGAGCGAGCTCAAGCCGGTGGCCGGCATCGACATCGTGGGGCTGATCCCGGCCGAGGGGCAAAAGATGACGATGTATTCGGGTGCGGTGGTTGCCAACAGCCAGCACCGGGCGGCGGCCCAGGCGCTGCTTGACTACATGGCCTCTGCCCAGGCGGACGCCGCCATCGAGAAAAGCGGCCTGACCCCGCTGCCGCACACGGCCCACTAAACTTCAACCCTCGCCCGGGCACGTTGATCGAAGGCGTGCCCTGCCGGCGTACCGCAGCGTCTGAGACCCATCCTTCCTCGTTCCCAAGGCCGTCGCGATGCAAGACATGCTGCAAGAGATCCTCGACCAGGTGCGCCCACTGCTCAGCCAGGGTCAGGTCGCGCAATACATCCCCGCCCTGGCCCAGGTCGACCCCAACCAGCTGGGTATCGCAGTGCACAGCCTTGATGGCCAGCTGCACTGCGCTGGCGATGCCTACACGCCCTTTTCCATCCAGAGCATTTCCAAGGTGTTCAGCCTGGTCCAGGCGATCAACCATAGTGGCGAAGACATTTGGTCGCGCCTGGGTTACGAGCCTTCGGGGCAGGCCTTCAATTCGCTGGTGCAGCTGGAGGTGGAAAAGGGTCGCCCGCGCAACCCGTTCATCAATGCTGGTGCACTGGTGATCTGCGACATCAACCAGTCACGCTTCGCCACCCCTGCCCTGTCGATGCGCGACTTCGTTCGCCGCCTGGCTGGCAACCCGCGTATCATCAGCGACACGGTGGTGGCCGAGTCCGAATACCAGCACCGCGCACGCAATGCCGCCATGGCCTGGCTGATGACTGCGTTTGGCAACTTTCATAACGACGTGGACGCGGTGCTGAGCAGCTACTTCCATCACTGCGCGCTGTCGATGAACTGCGTCGACGTAGCGCGGGGCTTTGCGTTTCTGGCCAACAGCGGCTATTGCCCGCACAGCGGTGAACACGTGCTCAGCGCACGTCAGGCCCAGCAGGTGAACGCGATCATGGCTACCAGCGGCTTGTACGACGAAGCCGGCAATTTCGCCTATCGTGTGGGCCTGCCGGGCAAGAGTGGCGTGGGCGGCGGCATCGTGGCAGTGGTCCCCGGGCGATACAGCATCTGCGTCTGGTCGCCAGCGCTCAACGCTTCTGGCAATTCGCTGGCAGGTATTCGCGCATTGGAATTGCTGAGTGAGCGCATCACGGGGTCGGTTTTTTCGGCGGTACCTTGAGGGCCATTTCCTACACGTCGGAACCCTTGTCAGATGTGCAAACCCCTTGTTTACAGCCAAGCACGATCGTCCCAAGTAAGATCCTGATGCACACCCAGGCCCGCAGGGAGAGCAGCCATGAGCATCAACAGCAAAAGACGACGTGACCTGAAAAAAGCCAAGAGAAAGCCTGCTAGCGGCGGTGGCAGTGGCCTGCAGCCGCGAGCCCTCTACCAGCTGAATAGCTTTCGCAAAGCGTACATCAAGAGCTGGGGCATCAACTCCGAAGGTCACTTGGCCCAGGGCCACTACCCCTGGATGGCCGAACGCGTGAAGGGCTTCCCACGTACCCTGGAGATCGGCTGTGGCGTCGGCCATTCCACGCTGGCGCTGCTGCAACAGGGGCATACCGTCGTGTGCGTGGAAGAGAACCCCCAGTGCATTGCGGCGACGCGCAAGCGGCTGGCCGACGAGGGCTTCAGCGTCGAGGTCATTGCCAGGGAAATGCCGGTTAGCCTCGATGAAAACGCTTACCGGCTGATCTACAGCGAAATCCCAGAAGCGCCCGAAGCGGACTGTTTGCTCATCGAGGGCGATGCCCTGAACGACCCCGCCCTCGAAGCATGGCTCGAACGTCAGCCCAAGTTCGACGCCGTCGCGTGCTGGTTGCTGGGTACCCATGATGCACGTGGGCACAACGCCGCGGTCGATCTGGGGCTGATGCCCACAGCCTATGAACATCGGATCTTCGTGCAGAACAGGGTCTACGAGATCGCCGACCGCATTCTTCGTTCTGGCGGCGTGCTGTCAGTGATCGACCGGGCTCAGACGCCGACCACACAGGATATGGTCGACAAACTGCTGCAGCACCATCGCGAGCAGGCCAGCGTGACGTCCCTGGTGGTGCAACCTGTGGAACATACGCCGCACGTCGAGTCTGAGCAGCAAGGCGCCATGCGTATGATGACCACTAACCCCCTCGATGCTGCAATGGCATTCACGCCTGACGACCGGCCTACGATGTCGTTGTGCTCCACGACGTCCGTCAAGCCGTGAGGCCAGCGGCTCGTACCCAGGCCAGGTGTTCGGGGATGGATTGATCTGCACAGGAAAAAGGTAGGAGTGTGAAAGAACTGGACCAGAGGCAGGCGCGCCCTTAGTTATCATTCGGTTCAGTTCCTTCACACACGGGTGCAGTGTCAGGGGGAGAAGAGCCCTGCACAACTGGCAAAATTACCAGCTGTGCGGGGCTTGAACTATTCATCAAACCCGCATCTTGCAGAACGTCGGTTGCCAGGTCACTGAATATACGGCATCGGCTTGCTCGTTCGGATCCAATGCCATGGCGGTATTGATCCAGGCGAACGAAAAAAGAAGCAGGCTTGCGGTCAGTAGGCGCATGAAATGACAAAAACGAAAAAAGACGCCTAAGCGTCTTTTTTCGATGATCCAAGAAACCAACAGGCCCCATAGATCGATATTTGGAGCGGGAAACGAGACTCGAACTCGCGACCCCGACCTTGGCAAGGTCGTGCTCTACCAACTGAGCTATTCCCGCGTCGTGATGGGTGCCATTCTAGCGATATCCAAAACGGCGTCAACCCCTTGATTCAAAAAAACTTTTATTTCTGCTCCGAGCCTTCGCGCAGGTGCGGCCAGGCAGCCACGAGGTAATGCACCATCGACCACAGGGTCAAGCCCGCCGCGACTAACAACAACCCATAACCCAGGATCACCCAGAAGGTTACCGCTGGCGGATTACCCAGCAGGATCACCAACGCCAGCATCTGTGCAGCCGTCTTCCACTTGCCCAGGTTGGACACGGCCACGTGCGCCCGCGCGCCCAGTTCGGCCATCCACTCGCGCAGCGCCGACACCACGATCTCGCGACCGATGATGACCGCAGCCGGCAAGGTGAGCCAGAAGTTGGCGTGGGTCTGCACCAGCAGCACCAGCGCAACGGCAACCATCAACTTGTCGGCCACCGGGTCCAGGAACGCACCGAACGGGGTGCTCTGCTGCAACCGACGCGCCAGGTAGCCATCCAGCCAGTCGGTGGCGGCGGCGACGGCAAATACGCTGCTGGCGGCCATGTAGCTCCAATGGAACGGCATGTAGAACAGCAGGATGAAAATCGGGATGAGCAGAACGCGTAGAACGGTGAGCAGGTTTGGAATATTCATCGGTACGACTGGCCGCGGGTTGAACCCGGCATTCTACTCGCTATGCAGGCTGGCATAAATCGACTCGGCAAGCTTTTTACTGATACCCGGTGCCTTGGCAATCTCGTCGACACTGGCGCGGTTGAGCTCTTGCAGGCCGCCGAAATGTTTCAGCAAGTCGCGCCGGCGCTTGGGCCCGACGCCTGCGACATCCTCCAGGCTCGACACCCGCCGGGCCTTGCCGCGACGGGCACGGTGGCCGGTGATCGCGAAGCGGTGGGCCTCGTCGCGGATCTGCTGGATCAGGTGCAGCGCTGGCGAATCACCCTTGAGGGTGAATTCGTTGTGTACATCGTTCAGGTACAGGGTTTCGAAGCCAGCCTTGCGCGTGACCCCTTTGGCCACGCCCAGCAGGGTCAGCTCGCTGAAACCCAGTTCCTGCATCACATCGCGCGCCATGTTCAACTGGCCCTTGCCCCCGTCCACCAGCAGCACGTCCGGCAGCTTGCCCTCGCCATCGCGGATACGCCCATAACGACGGGTCAGGGCCTGGTGCATGGCGGCGTAGTCGTCGCCGGCCGTGACGCCCTCGATATTGAAGCGCCGGTAGTCCGACTTGATCGGCCCTTCCGGCCCGAACACCACGCAGCTAGCGACCGTCGCCTCGCCACTGGAATGGCTGATGTCGTAGCACTCCAGGCGCTGCGGCACTTCGTCCAGGCCCAGTACTTCGGCCAGTGCGTCAAAGCGTGCTGCCATGTGCTGGCGGTTAGCCAGGCGTGCGTTGAGCGCCTGCTCGGCGTTGGTCACTGCCAACTGCTGCCAGCGCGCACGGGTGCCACGCACTCGATGGCTGATGGTCAGCTCGCGGCCGCGCAGGGCATTGAGGGCCTCGGTGATGGCCTCGAAGTCCTCGTGCACCACGTTGACGATCAGCTCCCCCGGCAACTCACGCTCCGGGTTGCCGACGTAGTACTGGGAAACGAATGCCGCCATCACCTCGGAAACGTCTTCCTCGATGCCGACCTGCGGGAAGAAGTTCTTGCTCCCTAGCACACGCCCACCACGGACGCTGATCATGTGGACGCAAGCGCCACCGGGGTTGACGAACGCGGCAATGACGTCAACCTCGCCGCTGCCCCCTTCGATGTACTGCTGGTCCTGTACGCGGCGCAGCAGGCCGATCTGGTCGCGCAGTTCGGCTGCCTTTTCGAAATTGAGGTCCATGGCAGCCTTTTCCATCTCGGCATTGAGCTCGTTGCCCAACTGCTGGCTGCGCCCTTCCAGGAACATCACCGAATGGCGTACGTCCTCGGCATATTCCTCGGCGCTGACCAGGCCGGTGCAAGGCCCCTTGCAGCGCTTGATCTGGTATTGCAGGCATGGACGGGTGCGGTTGGCGTAGTAGCTGTCCTCGCATTGCCGTACCAAAAAGGTCTTTTGCAGCACGCTCAGGCTCTCGCGGATGGCCCCGGCACTTGGGTAGGGGCCGAAGTAGCGCCCCTTGGCTTTCTTCGCGCCCCGATGAATGCCAAGCCGCGGGAACTGACCGTCGGAGAGGAATACATAAGGGTAGGACTTGTCGTCACGCAGCAGGATGTTGTACGGCGGGCGCCACTCCTTGATCAGGTTCTGCTCCAGCAGCAGCGCCTCGGTTTCGTTGGCGGTGATGGTGGTTTCCACCTGGGCGATGCGGCTGACCAGTGCGGCGGTCTTGGGCGCCAGCCCGGACTTGCGAAAATAGCTGGCCAGGCGCTTCTTGAGGTTCTTGGCCTTGCCTACATAGAGCAGCCGCGCATCGGCATCGAACATTCGGTACACACCCGGGCGACCACTGCAGGTCGCCAGGAATGCGCTGGCATCAAAGACTTCAGACATGAGGTTTACAGGCTTGCGTCAACCATACCGTGGCGAACGGCCAGCAATGTCAGTTCGACGTCGCTGGTGACCGAGAGTTTTTCAAAGATCCGGTACCGGTAGGTATTGACGGTCTTGGGCGAGAGGCACAACTTGTCGGAAATGATCTGCACTTTCTGGCAGCCGACGATCATCAGGGCAATCTGGATTTCACGCTCGGACAACGCATCGAATGGCGAGCCCTGTGGCTGGAACGATTTTAGCGCCAACTGCTGAGCGATCTGCGGGCTGATGTAGCGTTGGCCGGCAAATGCCAGGCGAATGGCCTGGACCATCTCATCGAGGCCGGCGCCCTTGGTCAGGTAGCCGGCCGCCCCGGCTTGCAGCAGGCGCGTGGGGAACGGGTCTTCTTCACACACGGTCACTGCCACCACCTTTATGTCAGGGTGGCTGCGCAGCAACTTGCGCGTGGCCTCAAGACCGCCAATGCCAGGCATCTTGACGTCCATCAGCACAACGTCTGGCTTGAGCTCGCGCGCAAGCTTGAGCGCCGATTCACCGGAGTCCCCCTCACCTACCACCTGCAAGCCGTCGATGTCGGCCAGCATGCGCGTAATACCGGTTCGCACCAGATCGTGGTCGTCGACCACTAGGACCCTAATCAAGCACACACCTCTTCAGCAGGGCGATTGTATGACGCCACCTTAACAAAATTTTTCAAGACCGGCCTAGCGCATTGCTTTCGTCATAAACGACTGACAACCTGGGTCTGAATATATACGCCCCGGCTGCTCATGCCTGTGGTCAGACAGACGTTCCAACAGGTGAACAATCGCCGCCTTGTCGGCCTCAGCCAGGCCCCGAAGCGCGTTGAGCACGTCCGACTCCTGCGCACTAAGCCCATGCAAGGGTACAGGGGTGCGTACCCCGTTCAGAACATACAGCGCATCAACCCCCCTGGCCGCTACCGCGGCCAGGTAATCGACACGTGGCATGCGCTCCCCACTTTCGTATTTGCCCTGTGCGTTGGGTTCCACCCCGCCGATATCGCCGAATACACGCTGGGTCATACCCAGCCGTTCACGTTCTTCCCGCAGCCGGGGGCCGATTCCATTCATCCGGGCGTCTCCTTGTCCCTGGGTATCTCCGAGCAGCGCCACGTCCGCACGCACCGCTGCCTCGTTTACACAGGGCACTATGCCGCTGACGGACGACTGGGACAAGGCATCATTGCCCTGAGCAATCGATCCTGCGCTGCATGCGCACAAAACAATCATCCTCGCCCATTTCTACGAACCCTCGCCGCTGGTAAAGCCTGCGCGCCGGGTTGGTGCGAAACACCATCAGCCTGAGCAGGCCCAAGCGTCGTTGGGCTGCCCATTGCGCGAGCGTTTCGAGCACCCAGCTGCCAACGCCCTGCCCATGGTAAGCAGGAAGCAAATGCAACTCCCGGATGAAAAGCGCCTGGCTATCCTGGCTGAGACTGCAGAAACCCAACACGGCGTCGGTATCGGTGTCGGTCACTAGCCACTGCTCGCGCCACTGCCAGGCCTGGTCGAATGCCTGCTCCACCCACAGAAGGTCGTATCGGTGGTAATAAGGCAGCATGAGGCGGCGCGTCAGGTCGCGGGCGAACGTCAGATCACTGTCAGTGGCAGGAATGAGTTGCAGCATCACGCGTTCTCCCGCTCAGGCAGGCTTGGTCGGAACGAACTCACGCCCTTGCGTGGGCTTGGCGCTGCAATTTATCGGTATCGACACGAACGAACACCGAATCGGCCCTGACGGTGAGCACCCCATCGGCCCACACCTCGCAGATCACCCGGCTTTTGCGTGCCACTTCCCCCTCGACTCGAGCCTTGAGCAGCAGCTCAACCCCCATGGGTGTCGGTTTGAGGTACTCAAGCCCCAGGCGGCCAGTGACGCAATCGATACGCGGCAAGCTGCCAGGCGCCCGGCCTTCGCTTCGATAGTGATAGGCCATGGCCGTCCAATTGGAGTGGCAGTCCACCAGCATTGCCAGCAATCCGCCATAGACCAGCCCCGGCCAGCCGGTAAAGGTAGCGTCGGGGGTGTGTCGACAGATCAGATGAATGCCGTCTTCGGCCCAATGGCTTTGTACACGGAGCCCGTGCGGATGGGCGCTGCCACAGCCATAGCAAATGCCATCCGGGGCAGCCACTGCTTGCAGGCTCAAGGCTTGATCGTTCATACGCTTCCTGTGCTTGTTGTAATGAGGGCGCGCTACGCCCCCATTAAAGCAGATAGGTCACGCGGTTTGCAGGCTTGCCTTGCCGGGGCGCCTGGCCAGCGCCACCACGAGGATGAACGTCGTGACCCCGGCTGTCATCAATGTCTCGTAACGGTAGGCATCGCTGAACAACATGTACCCCAGGACCAGGACGATGGTGGCGATCACCAGCCAGGTGAGCCAGGGGAACAACCACATCTTCAGCTCCAGCAAGCGCCCTTCGCGCTCCGCGCGCGCACGCATGCGCAGTTGGGACACGGCGATGACCAGATACACCAGCAACGCGATGGCACCGGTGGTGGACAGCAGAAAGCCGAACACCTTGCCTGGAAACACGTAGTTGACCAGACACCCGGCAAACCCTGCCAACGTCGAGAGGATCACCGCGACCGTAGGCACGCCGGAGCCTGCAATGCGCCGGGTGATGGGCAGAGCCTGCCCGCGGGCGCCCAGCGAATACAGCATGCGCGAGGCGGTATACAGCCCCGAGTTCATGCAACTGGTCACGGCCACCAGCACCACCATGTCCACCAGCAGCTTGGCGCCAGGCACCTTCAGCACCTCAAGAACCCGTTGGAACGAGCCGACTGCCTTGAGCCCTGGGTCATTCCAGGCCACCAGCGAAACCACCAGGAAGACCGAAGCCAGGTAGAAGATCGCGATGCGGTACACCACCAGGTTGGTGGCACGACGGATCTTGTCCTTGGGGTTGGCCGTTTCGTCGGCAGCGATGGTGACGATCTCCGCGCCGAAGAACGAAAAGATGGTGATCAGTACACCGCCCAGTACGGTGCCAAAGCCGTTGGGCATGAAGCCCCCGGCATCCCAGAGCCGGCTGACCCCGGACACGTCGGCCAAGGGCCAGAAGCCAGTCACCGCCAGGGTACACACGACGATGAAGGCAACGATGGCCACGACCTTGATCAACGCGAACCAGTACTCGAAGGCGCCGAAGTTCTTGACACTGATCAAGTTGGTACCCGATAGCACGAGCATGATCAGGAAGGCGAACAGCCAGGACGGCACCCCGGGAAAGTAGGCATGCAGGATATCAGCGCCGGCGATGGCCTCGACCGGAATGATCAGCACCCAGAACCACCAGTACAGCCAGCCGATGGTAAAGCCCGCCCACGGGCCGATGGCCTGCGAGGCGTAGGTGGAAAAAGAACCGCTATTGGGGTTGGCGATGGCCATCTCGCCCAGCATGCGCATCACCAGCAACACCAGCAGCCCGGTCATGGCATAGGAAATGAGGATCGCCGGGCCTGCCGTGGCGATGGCGTTGGAGGAGCCAATGAACAGCCCGGCGCCGATGATGCCGGCAATGGAAATCATCGATACCTGACGGGACGTCAGGCCATGTTGCAAGGAACGCTGTTTCTTGTTGTTCGGGGAAGCCATGTTGAACCCTCTGACTGGATCGCACGGTCATTTTTTGATCCGGGTCAGTATTGAGACTTGCCAGGGGTGTCACAAACGACGTTTTATCAGTACGTAATTCCTTGAGGGAATGATCAAGCGCTCTCCTATGTGGACTACGTCCCTTAGCACGGCGTATGAGCCTCCCTTGCAAAAGGGTGAATCATGTTGTTCAAAGAGCATGACCAGTGCACCACTGATCACAGCCTCGAACACATCAAGAACCGTAGGAATGAAACCAATCCAATAATTCGTTTGCACCCCCTGACCCTCCGCGCTTGGATAGGCAGTACATCGCCCACAGGTCCCCGCCTCATGAACCACGACTGCATCAGCCAATCCATCGCCATCGTTCATCCCATCACCCTTACACATGGCCGCAACGCCGAGGTGTGGGACGACCAAGGGAAACGCTACATCGATTTTGTAGGCGGCATTGGCGTGCTGAACCTGGGCCATTGCAATCCGGCGGTCGTACAGGCCATACAGGAACAAGCCAGCCGCCTGACTCACTACGCTTTCAACGCAGCCCCACATGCCCCTTACCTTGAGCTGATGGCGCAACTGAGCCAATTCATCCCGGTCGCTTACCCGCTGGCCGGCATGCTGACCAACAGCGGCGCGGAGGCGGCCGAAAACGCCCTGAAAGTGGCCCGCGCGGCGACCGGCAAGCGCGCCATCGTCGCCTTCGATGGCGGTTTCCATGGCCGTACCCTGGCCACCCTGAACCTCAATGGCAAGGTGGCCCCTTACAAGCAGCGGGTCGGCGAGCTGCCGGGGCCGGTGTACCACCTGCCCTACCCCAGCGCCGACACCGGGGTTACCTGCGAGCAGGCCCTCAAGGCCATGGACCGCCTGTTCAGCGTCGAGCTGGCGGTGGAGGACGTGGCGGCGTTCATCTTCGAGCCAGTGCAAGGTGAAGGCGGGTTCCTCGCCCTTGACCCAACGTTCGCCCAGGCCCTGCGCCGTTTCTGCGACGAGCATGGCATCCTGATCATCATCGACGAGATCCAGTCGGGCTTCGGGCGTACCGGCCAGCGCTTCGCCTTCCCACGTTTAGGGCTTGAGCCCGATCTGCTGCTGTTGGCCAAAAGCATTGCCGGCGGCATGCCGCTGGGTGCGGTGGTCGGGCGCAAGGAACTGATGGCAGCGCTGCCCAAGGGCGGCCTGGGTGGCACTTATTCAGGCAACCCGATCGCCTGCGCAGCGGCCCTGGCCAGCCTGGCACAGATGACCGACGAGAATATCGCGACTTGGGGCGAACGCCAGGAACACGCAATCGTGCGCCGCTTCGAGCACTGGAAGGCTACAGGCCTGAGCCCGTTCATCGGCCGCTTGACCGGCGTCGGCGCCATGCGCGGGATCGAGTTCGTCAATGCCGACGGCAGCCCGGCACCGGCGCAACTGAGCAAGGTGATGGAAGCGGCACGCGCCAAAGGTCTGTTGCTGATGCCCAGCGGCAAGGCGCGGCACATCATCCGCCTACTGGCACCGCTGACCATCGAGGCCCACGTGCTCGAGGAAGGCTTGGATATTCTCGAGCAGTGCCTTGCCGAGCTTGGCGCCTGAAGAGGGGCTTAGAGACCCAGCTCTTGCGGGGTAAGCATATCGGACTCGAAGGCAATCCAACCGCCTTCGAGTTCGGCGTGGCCGTTGACGATCGGGCCGTAGTAGGTCAGGCCATTCTCCAGGGTCACGCAGATGTGCGTTGCGTTCTTTTCCGGAGCGGCCAGCGTACCGACGAAATGCACCTTCTTGAGGGTCTCGGTCACCGCTTCCAGGCCCACGCGCATGCTGGCGTTTTCCGAGGCTTCGATGTCGCCGCCTCGGTCTTCGGCGCTGATGGTGATGGTGGCGATGTACGGGTACTGGTTGCTCAAGCGGGTCTACCTCGAAACGTGGGTGGGCATAGGGGCGCGTAGAGTACGGCAGCCGCCGCCCCTTGTCTCTAGCGTTCGCCTGCCGAACCGGCGCGGTGCAGACCAACACAGGTGATCTGCCTGCAACGATCTGTTAGGGTGCCGGCCGATACACGCCCTAGCATACGAGGATCCCGAGTGAGCGCTGAAGAACCCATGATCGCCGACCTGTTCGACGTCGACAAACGCCTGTCCCTCAAGCCGGTGGTGGATTTCAACAGCTTCCTGCGCAATGCGTTTGGCGAGGGGCCCTGCCGCTGCCACCGTTGCCTTGAAGGCGCCGACCAGACGGCCTACGCCCTGGCGCACACGTTCTCGTTCGACGGCCGGCCATGGCATCGCCGCTTCGCCAGTACCGCCGCCAGCGACGTGGCGCAAGTCCTGAAAAAGGCCTGGCTGTCGTACACCAAAGCGGATCTGACGCTGTCCGGCATCCTCGACCTGGCCACCGTACAGACCTTCACGGATGCGGCGCTGCACCCGCGCCTGCTCGCCCTGCTGCCCGCCAGCGGGCTGGCCCATGAAGCGGACGGACAGTGGCACCTGCAGGCCCCGGCCGACTGAAGCCCTGGCCTGCGGCTCACTCGGCGGGCCCTCGCCTCAGTGCTGTTCGCCGGCCCGCTTGAGCAGCTTCTTGCAACGCTCGGACAAATGCACCACCCGCAGGTGCTTGCCGGCCTTGGCATAGCGCTCACGCAAGGTTTTCAGCGCGGCAATGGCCGAATAGTCCACGAAGCTCAGGTGCTGGCAGTCCAAGGTCACCTCGGCCGGATCAGTGGCCGGGTCGAACTGGTTCAGGAACGGCGCGGTCGAGGCGAAGAACAACGTGCCGTGCACCTGATAACGCTTGTGCCCGTGCTCATCCTCATGGCTGTCGGCGTACAGTTCGCGCGCATGCTGCCAAGCAAAGTTCACCGCCGCGATCACGATGCCGAACAGCACGGCCATGGCCAGGTCGGTGAACACAGTCACCACGGTGACGGCAATGATCGCCAGCATGTCGTTCACCGGCACCTTGTGCAGCACCCGCAGCGACGCCCAGGCGAACGTCTGTTGGGCGACCACGAACATGACACCCACCAGGGCCGCCAAGGGGATACGTTCGATCAATGGCGAAAGGAACAGCACGAACAACAGGATCATCACCCCGGCCATCACCCCTGACAGCCGCCCTCGCCCACCGGAACTGAGGTTGATTACCGTCTGACCGATCATGGCGCATCCGCCCATGCCGCCGCACAATCCCGACACCATATTGGCCGCCCCAAGCGCCACGCACTCGCGGTCCGGAAAGCCGCGGCTTTCGGTGATCTCGTCCGTCAGGTTGAGGGTGAGCAGGGTTTCGAGCAGGCCCACCATGGCCATCAACACGGCATAAGGGGCAATGATCTGCAAAGTTTCAAGGGTCCAGGGCACCGCCGGCCAGGCCAGCTGCGGAAGGCCACCGGCAATGTGGGCCATGTCACCCAGGGTGCGGGTCGGCAAATCGAACAGGTACACAAGCAGGCCTACGCCCAGGATCGCAACCAACGCCGGAGGCACAGCACGCGTGAGCCTGGGCAGAATGTAGACCACCGCCATCGTCAAGGCCACCAGGCCGACCATCAGGTACAAGGGCGCCCCGTTCAGCCAGCGCTCGCCTTGCTTGAAATGCTCAAGCTGGGCCATGGCAATGACGATCGCAAGACCATTGACGAAGCCGAGCATTACCGGGTACGGCACCAGCCTGACCAGCTTGCCCAGGCGCAACACGCCGAACAGGATCATCACCACGCCCCCGAGCAACACCGTCGCCAGCAGGTATTGCGCGCCGTGCTGCACCACCAGTGCGACGATCACGACGGCCATCGAGCCCGCAGCACCGGAAATCATCCCCGGCCGGCCGCCGAACAGCGCGGTCAGCGTGCAAATGACGAATGCGCCATAAAGGCCCATCAAGGGGTTGAGGTGTGCCACCAAGGCGAACGCGATGCATTCGGGCACGAGGGCAAACGAGGTGGTCAAGCCGGCCAGCAGGTCGGCACGTAGGCGAGCGGGTTTCATGGAATTCCTAGGTGACGGTCCAGAACGGACGGAGTGCGAAAACAAAGGCGCGATGTTACGGAATTTGTCAGGCAGGAGCCACCGATCAGCGCACCCGATCGCGGCTCTGCACCGCCAAATCCAGGGCACGCTGCATGTCCAGACGTGCAGAACGCCCGAGGTCCGGGTCATCCAGGCGCCCGCCTCGCTCCGACGGCAAAATGGGGGCAGTCAAGTCCTCGGCATCCATCGCCTCGAAATCCTGCAGCTCGCCAAGGGTCAGGGCACTGCGACGTAGCAGCATACGCACCTGCGTCGGGGTCAGCGCCGGGTTGATCGACAGCATCGCGGCCACGGTGGCCGCTACCAAAGGCGTGGCATAGGACGTGCCGCAATGCGGTTTGGCTTCGCCGGAGGGGCGCAGGCATGCGGCGGCGCTGACATCCACACGGCTGTCGATGTTGGAGCTATGGCGCTTGCGCACATGCCGCGGGTCACTGACGGGTACGGCGTGCTCACTGCGCTGATGGCCGCCTACAACCAGCAACTGTTCGGTGACGAATGACGACGGCAATCGGTATTCGTCCGTGCCCGACCACGAAGCCCCATTACCCGCCGAATTCACCACGATGACATCCGGATGCTTGGCCCGCAGCCACAGGAAAAACTCCTCCAGCAGCTCTTCATAACCGCTCATGGCCAGCCCGGAACGGACCAGCGAGTCGACCTCATCTCCCTTGATGTTACGGGCACCTACCCGGTGAATGCCCCAACTCCAGTTCAGCACCCGCACACCGTCCTGCACCAGGTTGACGGATGCGGCGATGTTGGCCGTGATACCGGCGTCGGAATTACGGTCGACGATCACATCGAACCCCGGGCTTGCCTTGCCCAGCCCAGCGAGAAAACCCTCGTCCTGAGCGGCGAAGATCCCCGCCACATGGGTGCCATGGCTAGCAGACGCGCTGCCGTCCCTGGCATACACGCACGTCTGCCCGTGCTCACAGGCGCCGCGATAACGCGTGAAGCCAGCCGCATCGAAGTCCACACCCCTTTCGATAACCCCGACACGCACAGGCTGGACAGGGATTCGGGAAGCAGGAATGCGGCGCTGATAGTAGTACAAGGCGTCCATGAAGCGGTTGGCGGCCCATTCATCCGCCTGGGTGATAGCCGGCTCGGCGCGGTCGTCCCCCTCCTCGCCCCGTTCGGGAGCCGACTCTTCGACGATCACTGCATCGACACTGACCTCCGTACCCATGCGCAGGATCATGGCGTCCCGTTGCACCAGGTCGTGCACCGGCAGGCGCAACTGGTAGACGTTCAGCGGCGCAATGGCGCCCACCACCTGCGCGCCGTACTTTTCGGCAATGCGACGGGCCTCCTGCAGACCGTCGTGCTTTTCCTCTATCAGCACGCTGACAAGATTCAGGTAGGTGGTCAGGCCGTCCATGTTCTTGGCCACTTCATCGGGGCCTGCGGCGATCACATGGCTGCGCTGGCGGGTCAACCATACGGAGTTGCTGGCCTGCCCGTTGACCTCCAGCCACAACGGCGCACTCGACCCAGACCGGTGTTCAAGGGTCAGCGTGAACGTGTCGCCTTGGCGCTCCAACGCTTTAGCAGGCACTGTCACACCCCCAACCTTGAATGTTGGCGGCTGTTCACCCAGCCCCGTCACGCGCAGGCACCACTGCTGGCGTTCGGTACTCAATACATCACCGCAGCGTTGCAGTTGCTGGATGCGCAGCGTATCAGGCGCTGCCTGCAAACCGGCGCTCCACAAGCACCCCCATACGATGAACCAGCGTTTCATGACAGTCGCCCCCGGATGGCCTGTGATTGCGACCCACGGCCCCTGCCAAGGTTCAGCCGCTGCCCTGTCCTTCGGGACCCTCCTTGTGGAAGCCGAGGTCCAAGATGGCACCACTGACGATCCAGGAATTAATTGCTGCGAAATAGCTCAGGAAGTCCAGGCGCTGCCGATGCAGCGATTACACTCACCTTTTACGGAGACTCTGCCCATGTCCACACGCCCGCTTTTCATATCGCTGGCCCTGCTGGTCAGCCTGAGCGCACAGGCCGAGACTGAGGTCGTGCCGCTGCAGCACCGCAGCAGCGCCGAATTGCTGGCGCCCGCGCAAGCCTTCATCGGCCAGGACGGCACCGTCAGTGCCTTCGAGAACAAGCTCATCGTCAATGCCAGCCCACAACGCATTGGCGAGTTGCGTAACGTGCTCAAGCAACTGGACACGACCGCCAAGCGCTTGCTGATCAGCGTCGACACCAGCGACAGCCAATTTCAGGATACCCGCGGCAACGCCAGGATCATCCGCCACGGCACCTCCAACCGCGACGGCGGCGTACAGCAGATCCAGGCCAGCGAAGGCCAACCAGCGCTGATCCAGGTCGGCCAGAGCATCCCCGTCACCAGCTCCAGTACCGATGGATACGGGCGTGTGCAGAGCGACACCCAATACCGCAATGTCACCCAAGGTTTTTACGTAACACCGACGCTTACTGGGGAGACCGTTCGCCTACAGATCAGCACCAATAATGATCGTATTAGCCGCGAACGTGCAGATGTAGTGGATGTTCAAAGCACCGACACAACCCTGACCGGCACGGTTGGCGAGTGGATCGATATGGCCGGGTACAACCAGCAGAGCCAGGCCGGTTTCAGCAGCGCAAGCCACATCTACAGCACCGAGCGGGGAAAAAACATGACAGTGCGGGTGAAAGTCGATGTTTTGGACTGATCCCAGACAGTCTGCGGCCTCGACCAAAGGCCTCTGAACTGACTGATGAGTCGTATTAGACCAAAGATGTAGTAGACCTAAAAAAGCACTACAAAACGTTTGACAGGCACTTTTTCACGAGGGCATGATGGCCTCGCTCCCGCTAATCAGGGGCCCTGGCAAGGGCCTTCGGGGCGCTCTCTGTCACCTTGGAGGCGCCCTGTGTCCGTACAGCCCACAAGGCGGTTCGACGAGGTGGCGACTGCAACGAGCAAGTGGTTGCGAGGGACTCAAGTGCGTCACCGCCGTCACAGCATTCGCGTAGCACCGCAGCGAGGCATCCACGAGCCGACCTGCCGGGGCACCGATGGACCTGACTGCCCGCCTTGCCCCTCATCCCTGCCCGATGCCGCCGTACCCGCTTGAACAGGACTGCCGCCAGCGCCCTGATCTGCCCCGAGCATCCGCACAACTAACCCAAGATCGATGCGACGAGGTTTACTTCCATGGCACTGACACGCGAACAGCAAATTGCAGCCCTTGAGAAAGACTGGGCCGAAAACCCGCGCTGGAAAGGCGTGACCCGTACCTACACCGCCGCCGATGTCGTTCGCCTGCGTGGCTCCCTGCAGCCGGAGCACACCCTGGCCCGCCTGGGTGCAGAAAAGCTGTGGAAGCTGGTTACCCAAGGTGCACATCCATCGTTCCGCCCGGAAAAAGATTTCGTCAACTGCATGGGCGCCCTCACCGGCGGCCAGGCAGTGCAGCAGGTCAAGGCAGGCATCCAGGCCATCTACCTGTCGGGCTGGCAGGTAGCTGCCGACAACAACTCCGCCGAGTCCATGTACCCCGACCAGTCGCTGTACCCGGTCGACTCCGTGCCGACGGTGATAAAGCGCATCAACAACTCCTTCCGCCGCGCCGACCAGATCCAGTGGAAGGCTGGCAAGAACCCAGGCGATGAAGGCTACATCGACTACTTCGCGCCCATCGTGGCGGATGCCGAAGCCGGTTTTGGCGGCGTGCTCAACGCCTATGAGCTGATGAAGAACATGATCGAAGCAGGCGCTGCGGGCGTGCACTTCGAAGACCAGCTGGCCTCGGTGAAAAAATGCGGCCACATGGGCGGCAAGGTGCTGGTGCCAACCCAGGAAGCCGTGCAAAAGCTGGTCGCCGCGCGCCTGGCAGCCGACGTTTCGGGCGTACCAACCATCATCCTTGCCCGTACCGACGCTAATGCTGCCGACCTGCTGACCAGTGACTGCGACCCCTACGATCAGCCGTTCGTGATCGGCGAGCGCACCCGCGAAGGCTTCTACAAAGTGCGCGCAGGGCTAGACCAGGCCATCGCCCGCGGCCTGGCCTACGCCCCGTACGCCGACCTGATCTGGTGCGAAACCGCCAAGCCGGACCTGGACGAAGCCCGCCGCTTTGCCGAAGCGATCAAGAAGGAATATCCGGACCAGATCCTCTCGTACAACTGCTCGCCTTCGTTCAACTGGAAGAAGAACCTGGACGATGCCACCATCGCCAAATTCCAGCGTGAGCTTTCGGCCATGGGCTACAAGCACCAGTTCATCACCCTGGCCGGCATCCACAACATGTGGCATGGCATGTTCAACCTGGCGCACGACTACGCCCGCAACGACATGACCGCCTACGTGAAGTTGCAGGAACAGGAGTTCGCCGACGCCAGCAAGGGTTACACCTTCGTGGCGCATCAGCAGGAAGTGGGTACGGGGTACTTCGATGACATGACCACCGTGATTCAGGGCGGGGCTTCGTCGGTGACTGCGCTCACCGGTTCGACTGAGGAAGAGCAGTTCCACTGATAGTGGGTTGCAATCGAACAAAGCCCCAAGCTTCCTAAGCTTGGGGCTTTGTCTCATGCACCTGACACAAGCAGGCATACACTGCACCTGCAACGGCATGCAGGCATCAAGCAATGACTACTCAGCTGCCAGCTGAGCTCTCTCCATGCAAAACTGCATCTAGACATGTGACCGCACAGTACCTCACTGGGCCATGCCCAGCTCGGCATCATCCATCAATGCCTTGGCCATGGCGCTGAGGTAGTGGGCCGCCCAGATCATCATTGGCCTGTCCTCCGTCAGGCCAATGATGGTCAGTTCGCGAACGTAACCCATCAACTCTGACGACTGCTCGCGAGCATCCCGGCACGGTATGCCGGGCTCGATGCGAAACAACGCGTGCGTGCCGTTTTCACCTTGGCAAAAAGTTGTTTGACCGACGGTGAACTGGGTGTCTTCTGTGGTCATGGTTGAATCCCCTGGAAATTTCCGACTGCATGGCCGGCCCCCGATGCGGGCAGATCCGCTCCCGCCGTCAATGTGGAACATTGCAGGCTGCGGTGATTGCGTAGGCGTGGACTTACCCGCCAAAGGCCGGCTGTCGCTACACATCGATCAGCCTCAGTGCAAAGGCTTGGCACCGGCTGGCATCTGCACCTGAATCAAGGCCGACTCAAGCAAAGCCCGAAGCGCTTCGAGTTCATGCATCGAGGTCATCATGAGGATCGATGCAGGGGACTTGGGCTGTTGGAGCAAGGCTTGATGCACCACGGTCGCTGCGCAGAGTGCGTGGTCGGTGGCCTGGATCAGGGTGTCTTCGAGGGAATGAGAGATGCGAGGTGGATCGGGGACTATCTTCAACATAGCTATTTACCTTCTATGGCTGGCCACCCACCTGCTGTCAAACAGAAGGGCGGCAGCTGTACGTGGGTTGACAGACCGGCGGAAATAGCTAAGTTCCGGCGCACGCAAGCGTGCCCGCACGCACAGCCACCATATAGGAAAGCCGCGCACTATTTACCGTCACAGCCTGTCAAAGCTGTGTCGTTGATGAGCAACGACAGGCCGAGACTAGAGCGCTACCCGAACAGCCGCAACGGAAAACAGGCGGCAAGAGTATGTTTGGGAAATGCCCTACAGGGAAGGGGTTAAATCCGACATTCCAGTGACCCATCGCCTCACTGCACCTGGCGCTGAGCCCGCTCTGCGTATGCGATGTCGCCTAGAGCGAGCGCTGCCCTTCCAGCGCGTGCAGCCACGACGAGGAGCAATCAGAGCACCCTGGTCTATGCTTGCAGGCACAGCGCCACGCGCGACCCCACCACCGCAAACGCGCTTTAGTATTGACCCAGGGCGGTACCCAGCGGGTTGATAAGTGCTAGAACACGAGCTTTTCGCATTTGCAAGCAGAGGAAATCTGCAGATGAACTTTACAAGGCGCAGAACGGACCAAATAAGCGGCATCAGTCCAAATGATATTAATTATCATTACTCAATTCGTAATTCGTTACCACTCGCAAGAAACATAATTAACAAAAGCGCGCGCAATGCCCGAATTTCAAGGCTTTCAGCCAGTTACACGCCGATTATGTTGTTGACCCTGCGAATAAATTTGCTACGGAAATTTTACTTGGCCCGGGTTTACCCATAAAATCAGCAGGATTGATTCAGCTGCGACATTTGGTCACTGCAAGTGCGACACCACGTCGCCGCTCTACACTTATTTCAGACTGCAGAGCTGGGTCTCTGTATAAGGATTTAAAGCATGTCCGATTCGGCAGGACTCATCGCCCACAACTGGGGCTTTGCCATCTTCCTTCTGGGTGTCGTCGGCCTGTGCGCCTTCATGCTCGGCCTGTCCAGCCTGCTCGGCAGCAAGGCCTGGGGCCGCGCCAAGAACGAACCCTTCGAATCCGGCATGCTGCCCACCGGCAGCGCGCGCCTGCGCCTGTCGGCAAAATTCTATCTGGTCGCGATGCTCTTCGTGATCTTCGATATCGAAGCCCTCTTTCTCTTTGCATGGTCTGTGTCCGTCCGCGAAAGCGGCTGGACCGGGTTCGTCGAAGCACTCGTTTTCATAGCAATTCTGTTGGCAGGTCTTGTCTACCTATGGCGCGTCGGGGCCCTTGACTGGGCACCCGAAGGTCGCCGCAAGCGGCAAGCGAAGCTGAAACAATGAGGCTTTGGCATGCAATACAATCTCACCAGAATCGATCCGGACGCACCCAACGAGCAGTATCCGGTTGGTGAACGGGAAACCGTCACCGATCAACTGCTCGAAGACCAGGTCCACAAGAACATCTTCATGGGCAAGCTCGAAGATGTGCTACGTGGCGCCGTCAACTGGGGCCGCAAGAACTCCCTGTGGCCGTACAACTTCGGCCTGTCCTGCTGCTACGTGGAAATGACCACGGCCTTCACGGCGCCCCACGACATCGCCCGCTTCGGCGCCGAAGTCATCCGGGCCTCGCCGCGCCAGGCCGACTTCATGGTCATTGCCGGTACCTGCTTCATCAAGATGGCGCCGATCATCCAGCGCCTCTACGAGCAGATGCTCGAGCCCAAATGGGTCATTTCCATGGGTTCGTGCGCCAACTCCGGCGGCATGTATGACATCTACTCGGTCGTTCAGGGGGTCGACAAGTTCCTCCCCGTGGACGTCTACGTGCCCGGCTGTCCGCCACGCCCTGAGGCTTTCCTGCAAGGCTTGATGCTGCTGCAGGAGTCGATCGGCCAAGAGCGACGTCCGCTTTCCTGGGTCGTGGGGGATCAAGGCATTTACCGTGCCGAGATGCCTGCCCAGAAAGAGCTGCGTCGTGAACAGCGCATTGCCGTCACCAACCTGCGCAGCCCCGACGAAGTCTGATCCAGCGACCTGCCGCCGGTGCCCGAGGGTGCCGGCGGCCTGGCTTCATTCTTAACGTTGACCCAAAGCGACCGAGACCATGACAGCGGACAACGCTATTTACATTCCGCCCTACAAGGCAAACGACCAAGATGTGGTCGTCGAATTGCACAACCGTTTTGGCGCCGAAGCATTCGTCGCCCAGGAAACCCGCACCGGGATGCCCGTGCTGTGGGTCAAGCGCGCCCAACTCAAGGAAGTGCTGAGCTTCCTGCGTGGCGTGGCCAAGCCCTACAGCATGCTGTACGACCTGCACGGGGTCGACGAACGCCTGCGCACCCAGCGCCGTGGCCTGCCTGCCGCCGACTTCAGCGTGTTCTACCACCTGCTGTCGATCGAGCGTAACAGCGATGTGATGATCAAGGTCTCGCTCAGCGAAGGCGACCTGAACCTGCCGTCGGTGACCAGCATCTGGCCCAACGCCAACTGGTACGAGCGTGAAGTGTGGGACATGTTCGGCATCGATTTCGCCGGCCACCCGCACCTGAGCCGCATCATGATGCCGCCGACCTGGGAAGGTCACCCACTGCGCAAGGACTACCCGGCCCGCGCCACCGAGTTCGACCCCTACAGCCTGACCCTGGCCAAGCAGCAGCTTGAGGAAGAGTCGGCGCGCTTCAACCCAGAGGCCTGGGGCATGAAGCGTCAGGGCGCCAACGAGGACTACATGTTCCTCAACCTTGGCCCCAACCACCCGTCTGCCCACGGTGCCTTCCGTATCGTCCTGCAGCTCGATGGTGAAGAAATCGTCGACTGCGTACCGGACATTGGCTACCACCACCGTGGTGCCGAGAAGATGGCCGAACGTCAGTCCTGGCACAGCTTCATTCCCTACACCGACCGTATCGACTACCTCGGCGGTGTGATGAACAACCTGCCGTACGTCCTGGCGGTAGAAAAGCTGGCCGGCATCCAGGTGCCGCAGAAGGTCGACGTGATTCGCATCATGCTCGCCGAATTCTTCCGTATCACCAGCCACCTGCTGTTCCTGGGCACCTACATCCAGGACGTGGGCGCCATGACCCCGGTGTTCTTCACCTTCACCGACCGCCAGCGCGCGTACACGGTGATCGAAGCGATCACCGGTTTCCGGCTGCATCCGGCCTGGTACCGTATCGGTGGCGTCGCCCACGACCTGCCGCGTGGCTGGGACAAGCTGGTCAAGGATTTCGTCGAGTGGCTGCCCAAGCGCCTGGACGAATACACCAAGGCCGCCCTGCAGAACAGCATTCTCAAGGGCCGTACCATTGGCGTGGCCGCCTACAACACGCAAGAGGCGCTGGCCTGGGGTACTACGGGTGCCGGCCTGCGCTCCACCGGTTGCGACTTCGACCTGCGCAAGGCACGCCCCTACTCCGGCTACGAGAACTTCGAGTTCGAAGTGCCGCTGGCCCACAACGGCGATGCCTACGATCGCTGCATGGTCCGCGTCGAGGAGATGCGCCAGAGTATCCGCATCATCGACCAGTGCCTGCGCAACATGCCGGAAGGCCCATACAAGGCGGACCACCCGCTGACCACGCCGCCGCCCAAAGAGCGCACCCTGCAGCACATCGAGACCTTGATCACCCACTTCCTGCAAGTGTCGTGGGGCCCGGTCATGCCGGCCAACGAGTCGTTCCAGATGATCGAGGCGACCAAGGGCATCAACAGTTACTACCTGACGAGCGACGGCGGCACCATGAGCTACCGCACCCGGATCCGCACCCCGAGCTACCCGCACCTGCAGCAGATCCCTTCGGTGATCAAAGGCAGCATGGTCGCCGACCTCATTGCGTACCTGGGCAGTATCGACTTCGTTATGGCTGACGTGGACCGCTAAGCATGAACAGCACGCTTATCCAGACAGACCGTTTCGCCCTGAGCGAAACCGAGCGCTCGGCCATCGAGCATGAAATGCACCACTACGAGGACCCGCGTGCGGCGTCCATCGAAGCCCTGAAGATCGTGCAGAAAGCCCGTGGCTGGGTGCCGGACGGCGCCATTCACGCCATCGGCGAGGTGCTGGGTATCCCGGCCAGCGACGTCGAAGGCGTCGCCACCTTCTACAGCCAGATCTTCCGCCAGCCGGTCGGCCGCCACATCATCCGCGTGTGCGACAGCATGGTGTGCTACATCGGCGGCCACGAGTCGGTGGTCAGCCAGATCCAGAGCGAGCTGGGCATCGGCCTGGGTCAAACCACTGCCGATGGCCGCTTCACCCTGCTGCCGGTCTGCTGCCTGGGGAACTGCGACAAGGCCCCGGCGCTGATGATCGATGACGACACCTTTGGCGACGTGCAGCCTGCTGGCGTCTCCAAGCTGCTGGAGGGTTACGCATGACCATCACTTCCTTCGGCCCGGCCAACCGCATCGCGCGCTCGGCTGAAACCCATCCGCTGACCTGGCGCCTGCGTGAAGACGGCGAGCCGGTCTGGCTGGCCGAGTACGAATCGAAGAACGGCTACGCCGCTGCCCGCAAGGCGCTAGCGCAGATGTCGGCTGACGAGATCGTGCAAAGCGTCAAGGACTCCGGCCTCAAGGGCCGTGGTGGCGCTGGCTTCCCCACCGGGGTGAAGTGGGGCCTGATGCCCAAGGATGAATCCATGAACATCCGTTACCTGCTGTGTAACGCCGATGAAATGGAGCCCAACACCTGGAAGGACCGCATGCTGATGGAGCAACAGCCCCATCTGCTGATCGAAGGCATGCTGATCAGCGCCCGCGCGCTGAAGGCCTACCGCGGCTACATCTTCCTGCGCGGCGAATACACCACTGCGGCGAAAAACCTCAACCGCGCCATCGATGAAGCCAAGGCCGCTGGCCTGCTGGGCAAGAACGTCCTGGGCAGCGGTTTCGATTTCGAGCTGTTCGTGCACACCGGTGCAGGCCGCTACATCTGCGGCGAAGAAACCGCGCTGATCAACTCGCTCGAAGGTCGCCGCGCCAACCCGCGCTCCAAGCCGCCCTTCCCTGCCGCCGTGGGCGTATGGGGCAAGCCGACCTGCGTGAACAACGTCGAGACCCTGTGCAACGTGCCGGCCATCGTCGCCAACGGCAACGACTGGTACAAGTCGCTGGCCCGCGAGGGCAGTGAAGACCATGGCACCAAGCTGATGGGCTTCTCCGGCAAGGTCAAGAACCCAGGCCTGTGGGAACTGCCGTTCGGTGTCACCGCACGCGAACTGTTCGAGGACTACGCTGGCGGCATGCGCGACGGCTTCCGGCTCAAGTGCTGGCAGCCAGGCGGCGCCGGCACCGGCTTCCTGCTGCCCGAGCACCTGGACGCGCAGATGTACGCAGGCGGTATCGCCAAGGTCGGGACCCGCATGGGGACTGGCCTTGCCATGGCGGTGGACGACAGCGTCAGCATGGTCTCGCTGCTGCGCAACATGGAGGAGTTCTTCGCCCGTGAGTCGTGCGGCTGGTGCACACCGTGCCGTGACGGCCTGCCATGGAGCGTGAAGATGCTGCGCGCCCTGGAAAACCGCCAGGGCCGTGCCGAAGACATCGAGACCCTGCTGGGGCTGGTCAACTTCCTGGGCCCAGGCCGTACCTTCTGCGCCCACGCACCGGGTGCGGTGGAGCCGCTTGGCAGTGCCATCAAGTACTTCCGCTCGGAGTTCGAGGCCGGTGTCGCGCCGGTCGTCGCTGGCGAGGCGTTGCGCCCTGACCTGGCAAGACCGCTTCAGGCAGGGCCGACCGTAGTCGGCGCATAACAACATGTTCCAGCGGGTGGTCCGTGCCACCCGCCAGCTTGCCGACAGGCCCGACCCGATCGCGGCGTGTCGCAGGCTTACCGATTTCCATTAGCCACGCCTGCTCACGCGGGCCAACGAAGAACTTTGAACAATGGCCACTATCCACGTAGACGGCAAAGCGCTCGAAGTCAACGGTGCAGACAACCTGTTACAGGCCT
Organism: Pseudomonas sp. DE0010; assembly: GCF_007680745.1. Taxonomy (NCBI): domain Bacteria; kingdom Pseudomonadati; phylum Pseudomonadota; class Gammaproteobacteria; order Pseudomonadales; family Pseudomonadaceae; genus Pseudomonas; species Pseudomonas sp. DE0010. The sequence goes on along the minus strand of NZ_VEJQ01000020.1, from coordinate 34,892 downwards.
GTCTGTCACTTGGCCTCGACATCCCTTATTTCTGCTGGCACCCGGCGCTTGGCAGCGTCGGTGCCTGCCGCCAGTGCGCGGTCAAGCAGTACACCGACGAGAACGACACCCGCGGGCGTATCGTCATGTCCTGCATGACGCCTGCATCCGACGGCACCTGGATCTCCATCGACGATGACGAGTCCAAGGCGTTTCGCGCCAGCGTCGTCGAATGGCTGATGACCAACCACCCGCACGACTGCCCCGTGTGCGAGGAAGGCGGTCACTGCCACCTGCAAGACATGACGGTGATGACCGGCCACAACGAGCGCCGCTATCGCTTCACCAAGCGCACCCACCAGAACCAGGACCTAGGCCCGTTCATCGCCCATGAGATGAACCGCTGCATCGCCTGCTACCGCTGCGTGCGTTACTACAAGGACTATGCCGGTGGCACCGACCTGGGTGTCTATGGCGCCCATGACAACGTCTATTTCGGCCGCGTCGAAGACGGCGTGCTGGAAAGCGAGTTCTCGGGCAACCTGACCGAAGTCTGCCCAACCGGCGTGTTCACCGACAAGACCCACTCCGAACGCTACAACCGCAAGTGGGACATGCAGTTTGCCCCGAGCATCTGCCACGGTTGCTCCAGTGGCTGCAACATCAGCCCAGGCGAGCGTTACGGTGAACTTCGCCGCATCGAGAACCGTTTCAACGGCTCGGTGAACCAGTACTTCCTGTGCGACCGGGGCCGCTTCGGCTATGGCTACGTCAACCGCACGGATCGTCCTCGTCAGGCGCAACTGGCCGACGGCACCAAGCTGGGCCTGGACGCCGCCCTGGACAAAGCCGCCGACCTGCTGCGCGGCCGCACCATCGTCGGTATCGGTTCGCCACGCGCCAGCCTGGAAAGCAACTATGGCCTGCGCGAGCTGGTCGGTGCCGAGTATTTCCACTGTGGGATGGAAGCCGGTGAACTGGCGCGCGTGCGCTTGGCGCTGGAAGTGCTGAACAACAGCCCCCTGCCCGTTCCGACCCTGCGCGACATCGAAGACCACGACGCGGTATTCGTGCTCGGTGAAGACCTGACCCAGACCGCTGCCCGTGTCGCCCTGGCCGTGCGCCAGGCCACCAAGGGCAAGGCCGAGGCCATGGCCGAGGCGATGAAGGTTCAGCCGTGGCTCGACGCCGCCGTCAAGAACATCGGTCAGCATGCGCTGTACCCCCTGTTCATCGCCAGCCTGGCCGAGACCAAGCTCGACGACGTGGCTGAGGAATGCGTGCATGCAGCCCCGGCAGACCTGGCCCGCCTTGGTTTTGCCGTGGCCCATGCCATCGACCCAAGTGCACCCGCCGTCGCCGGCCTGGACGACGAGGCCAAGGCCCTGGCCCAGCGCATCGCCGATGCGCTGATCGCAGCCAAGCGCCCGCTGGTGATTGCCGGCACCTCGCTGGCCGATGCCTCGCTGATCGAAGCCGCTGCCAACATCGCCAAAGCCCTGAAGCTGCGCGACAAACAAGGCTCGCTGAGCTTGGTGGTACCTGAAGCCAACAGCCTTGGCCTGGCCATGCTCGGTGGCGAGTCGGTCGATGCTGCACTGGATGCGGTCATCGACGGCAAGGCCGACGCCATCGTGGTGCTGGAAAACGACCTCTACGCCCGTGTGCCTGCGGCCAAAGTGGACGCTGCCCTGGCCGCGGCCAAAGTGGTCATCGTTGCCGATCACTCCAGAACCCCAACGGTCGAGCGCGCTCACCTGGTACTGCCAGCCGCTTCCTTCGCCGAAGGCGACGGCACCCTGGTCAGCCAGGAAGGCCGTGCCCAGCGCTTCTTCCAGGTGTTCGACCCGCAGTACCTGGACAGCAGCATCCAGGTCCACGAAGGCTGGCGCTGGATGCACGCCCTGCGTGCAACCTTGCTGGCCAAGCCCGTGGACTGGACCCAACTGGACCACGTGACCCACGCCTGCGCCCAGGCGGCCCCGCAACTGGCTGGCATCGTCGACGCCGCGCCAAGCGCCGCCTTCCGCATCAAGGGCCTGAAGCTTGCCCGCGAGCCGCTGCGCTACTCCGGTCGCACCGCCATGCGCGCCAACATCAGCGTGCACGAGCCGCGCACCCCGCAAGACCGCGATACGGCCTTTGCCTTCTCGATGGAAGGGTATTCGGGCTCGGCCGAGCCACGTCAGCAGGTCCCGTTCGCCTGGTCGCCAGGCTGGAACTCGCCCCAGGCCTGGAACAAGTTTCAGGACGAGGTGGGCGGCCACTTGCGTGCCGGCGACCCCGGCGTGCGCCTGATCGAATCCAAAGGTGATGGCCTGGCCTGGTTCACCACGGTGCCTGGCGCCTTCAACCCGGCCCGCGGCACCTGGACGGCGGTACCGTTCTTCCACCTGTTCGGCAGCGAAGAAAGCTCCTCGCGTGCCGCGCCAGTGCAAGAGCGCATTCCGGCTGCCTACGTGGCTCTGGCCAAGTCCGAAGCCGATCGCCTGGGCGTCAACGAAGGCGCCCTGCTGGACCTGAACGTCGCGGGTGTGGCGCTACGCTTGCCGCTGCGTATCAATGAAGCGCTGGGCGCTGGCCTGGTCGCGCTGCCCAAGGGCCTGGCCGGCATCCCGCCAGCCGTGTTCGGGGCATCCGTCGAAGGCCTGCAGGAGGCAGCACAATGAGCTGGTTCACCCCCGAAGTGATCGACGTGATCCTCACCGTGCTACGGGCCATCGTGGTCCTGCTGGCGGTGGTGGTCTGCGGCGCGCTGCTCAGCTTCATCGAGCGGCGCCTGCTGGGCTGGTGGCAGGACCGTTACGGTCCGAACCGCGTCGGCCCGTTCGGCATGTTCCAGATCGCTGCCGACATGCTCAAGATGTTCTTCAAGGAAGACTGGAACCCGCCCTTCGTCGACCGCGTGATCTTCACCCTGGCACCGGTCGTGGCCATGAGCGCCCTGCTGATCGCCTTCGTGGTCATCCCGATCACCCCGACCTGGGGCGTGGCCGACTTGAACATCGGCCTGCTGTTCTTCTTCGCCATGGCTGGTCTGTCGGTGTATGCCGTGCTGTTTGCCGGCTGGTCCTCGAACAACAAGTACGCCTTGCTCGGCAGCTTGCGGGCCTCGGCCCAGACCGTGTCGTACGAAGTGTTCCTGGGCTTGGCGCTGATGGGCGTGGTGGTGCAGGTCGGCTCGTTCAACATGCGCGACATCGTCGAGTACCAGGCGCAGAACCTGTGGTTCATCATTCCGCAGTTCTTCGGCTTCTGCACCTTTTTCATCGCTGGCGTGGCCGTGACTCACCGTCACCCCTTCGACCAGCCGGAAGCGGAACAGGAACTGGCCGACGGCTACCACATCGAGTATGCCGGCATGAAATGGGGCATGTTCTTCGTCGGTGAGTACATCGGCATCATCCTCATCTCGGCGCTGCTGGTCACCCTGTTCTTCGGCGGCTGGCACGGCCCGTTCGGCATCCTGCCGCAACTGTCGTTCCTGTGGTTCGCCCTGAAGACCGCGTTCTTCATCATGCTGTTCATCCTGCTGCGCGCCTCCATTCCGCGCCCACGCTATGACCAGGTGATGGACTTCAGCTGGAAGTTCTGCCTGCCGCTGACCCTGATCAATTTGCTGGTGACCGCTGCGATCGTGCTTTACAACACGCCAGCCGTCGCGGCCCAGTGAGGATTTGACCCATGTTCAAGTATATCGGCGACATCGTTAAGGGCACCGGCACCCAGCTGCGCAGCCTGGCCATGGTGTTCTCCCACGGGTTCCGCAAGCGCGACACCCTGCAGTACCCCGAAGAACCCGTGTACCTGCCGCCACGCTACCGTGGCCGCATCGTCCTGACCCGCGACCCCGACGGCGAAGAGCGCTGCGTGGCCTGCAACCTGTGCGCGGTAGCCTGCCCGGTGGGCTGCATCTCGCTGCAGAAGGCAGAAACCGACGACGGCCGTTGGTACCCGGAGTTCTTCCGCATCAACTTCTCGCGTTGCATCTTCTGCGGCCTGTGCGAAGAAGCGTGCCCGACCACCGCAATCCAGCTGACTCCGGATTTCGAAATGGCCGAGTTCAAGCGTCAGGACCTGGTGTACGAGAAAGAAGATCTGCTGATCTCCGGCCCCGGCAAGAACCCTGACTACAACTTCTACCGTGTTGCGGGCATGGCGATCGCTGGCAAGCCGAAAGGCGCTGCGCAGAACGAAGCCGAGCCGATCAACGTGAAGAGCTTGCTCCCATAAGGACAGAAAGATGGAATTCGCTTTCTACTTCGCATCCGGGATCGCCGTGGTCTCCACCCTTCGGGTGGTGACCGGCACAAACCCCGTGCACGCCCTGCTCTACCTGATCATCTCGCTGATTTCCGTGGCGATGATCTTCTTTTCCCTTGGCGCGCCGTTCGCGGGCGCCCTGGAAGTGATCGCCTATGCCGGCGCCATCATGGTGCTGTTCGTCTTCGTGGTGATGATGCTCAACCTGGGGCCAGCGTCAGTCGCCCAGGAGCGCGGTTGGCTCAAGCCCGGTATCTGGGCAGGGCCGGTGATCCTCGGCGCCCTGTTGCTGGTGGAGCTGCTGTACGTGCTGTTCGTCGCACCCAGCGGCGCTGCCATCAGCGGTACCACCGTGGGCCCGAAAGCAGTGGGTGTGAGCCTGTTCGGCCCCTACCTGCTGGTGGTCGAACTGGCGTCGATGCTGCTGCTCGCGGCAGCTGTCACCGCCTTCCACCTGGGCCGCAATGAGGCGAAGGAGTAAATCATGGGTGCTATCCCTCTCGAACATGGTCTGGCCGTCGCCGGCATCCTGTTCTGCTTAGGTCTGGTTGGCCTGATGGTCCGCCGCAACATCCTCTTCGTGCTCATGAGCCTGGAAGTCATGATGAACGCTTCTGCCCTGGCGTTCGTCGTCGCCGGTGCCCGTTGGGTCCAACCCGATGGCCAGGTGATGTTCATTCTGGTGATCAGCCTGGCAGCAGCCGAGGCCAGCATTGGCCTGGCCATCCTGCTGCAGCTGTATCGCCGCTTCCACACTCTCGACATCGATGCTGCCAGTGAGATGCGCGGATGAACCTTCTCTTCCTGACTTTCGTCTTTCCCCTCATCGGCTTTGTGCTGCTGTCGTTCTCGCGCGGGAGGTTCTCGGAGAACCTGTCCGCCCTGATCGGCGTCGGTTCGGTAGGCCTGTCGGCGGCCACGGCCGCCTACGTGATCTGGCAGTTCAACGTCGCCCCGCCTGAAGGCGGTGCGTACAGCCAGCTGCTGTGGCAGTGGATGTCGGTGGATGGTTTTGCACCGAACTTCACCCTGTACCTTGATGGCCTGTCGGTCACCATGCTGGGCGTAGTGACGGGTGTAGGCTTCCTGATCCACTTGTTCGCGTCCTGGTACATGCGTGGCGAGACCGGCTACTCGCGGTTCTTCTCGTACACCAACCTGTTTATCGCCAGCATGCTGTTCCTGATCCTGGGCGACAACCTGCTGTTCATCTACTTCGGTTGGGAAGGCGTGGGCCTGTGTTCCTACCTGTTGATCGGTTTCTACTACAGCAACCGCAACAACGGTAACGCAGCGCTCAAGGCCTTCATCGTCACCCGGATTGGCGACGTGTTCATGGCCATCGGCCTGTTCATCCTGTTCGCCCAGCTGGGCACGCTGAACGTCCAGGAACTGCTGGTGCTGGCACCGCAGAGATTCCAGGCCGGTGATACCTGGATGGTGCTGGCAACGCTGATGCTGCTGGGCGGCGCCGTGGGCAAATCCGCGCAGCTACCGCTGCAGACCTGGTTGGCAGACGCCATGGCCGGCCCGACCCCAGTGTCGGCGCTGATCCACGCGGCGACGATGGTCACGGCCGGTGTCTACCTGATCGCCCGTACCAATGGCCTGTTCCTGCTGGCGCCGGACATCCTGCACCTGGTGGGCGTGGTGGGTGGCGTGACCCTGGTGCTGGCGGGCTTCGCTGCGCTGGTGCAAACCGACATCAAGCGTATCCTGGCCTACTCGACCATGAGCCAGATCGGCTACATGTTCCTGGCCCTGGGTGTCGGCGCCTGGGATGCGGCGATTTTCCACCTGATGACCCACGCCTTCTTCAAGGCGCTGCTGTTCCTGGCCTCGGGTGCCGTCATCGTGGCCTGCCACCACGAGCAGAACATCTTCAAGATGGGCGGCCTGTGGAAGAAACTGCCCCTGGCCTACGCCAGTTTCGTGGTCGGTGGCGCTGCCCTGGCGGCCTTGCCGATCGTGACCGTGGGCTTCTACTCCAAGGACGAGATCCTGTGGGAAGCCTTCGCCAGCGGCAACTCCGGCCTGCTTTACGCCGGTCTGGTCGGCGCCTTCATGACCTCGCTGTACACCTTCCGCCTGATCTTCATCGCCTTCCACGGCGAAGCGAAGACCGAAGCTCATGCCGGCCACGGCATCAGCCATTGGCTGCCACTGGGCGTGCTGATCGTGCTGTCGACCTTCGTCGGCGCATGGATCACCCCGCCGCTGGCTGATGTGTTGCCACAGAGCGCAGGCCATGCCGGCGGTGAAGCCAAGCATGCCCTTGAGATCACCTCGGGCGCCATCGCCATTGCCGGTATCCTGCTCGCCGCCTTGCTGTTCCTGGGCAAGCGCAGCTTCGTCAGCGCGGTGGCCAACAGTGGCATCGGCCGCGTGCTGTCGGCCTGGTGGTTCGCGGCCTGGGGCTTTGACTGGATCTACGACAAGCTGTTCGTCAAGCCCTACCTGCTGATCAGCCACCTGCTGCGCAAAGACCCGGTTGACCGCGGTATCGGCCTGATTCCTCGCCTGGCTCGCGGTGGCCACGTGGCCATGACCAAGACAGAGACGGGCCAGCTGCGCTGGTACACCGCCTCCATCGCCATTGGCGCAGTGCTGGTACTTGGCGCTGTGGTGGTGGCCGCGGTATGACCATGAACCTTGCGAACCTTGCGACCCTGCAAAAGGAAACCAACCCGTCATGATTTTGCCTTGGCTGATCCTGATCCCCTTCATCGGCGGCTTCCTGTGCTGGCTGGGCGAGCGCTTCGGCGCTACCCTGCCGCGCTGGATCGCGCTGCTGACCATGTCCCTGTTGCTCGGCATCGGCCTGTGGCTGTGGGCGAACGGCGACTACACCCTTGCCCCCGCCCCGGGCGCTGAGCCTGCATGGGCCCTGGAATACAAAGTCCAGTGGATCCAGCGCTTCGGCATCAGCATCCACCTGGCGCTCGACGGCCTGTCGCTGCTGATGATTCTGCTCACAGGCCTGCTGGGCGTGCTGTCGGTGCTGTGCTCCTGGAAAGAGATCCAGCGCCATGTCGGTTTCTTCCATCTGAACCTGATGTGGATCCTGGGCGGTGTGGTCGGTGTGTTCCTGGCGCTGGACCTGTTCCTGTTCTTCTTCTTCTGGGAAATGATGCTGGTGCCGATGTACTTCCTCATCGCGCTCTGGGGTCATAGCTCGGCGGACGGCAAGAAGACGCGCATCTACGCGGCGACCAAGTTCTTCATCTTCACCCAGGCCAGCGGCCTGATCATGCTGGTGGCGATCCTGGGCCTGGTCCTGGTCAACTACACCAACACCGGTGTGATCACCTTCAACTACAGCGACCTGCTTAAAGCCGACCTGCCGGCCGGTACCGAGTACCTGCTGATGCTGGGCTTCTTCATTGCCTTTGCCGTGAAGCTGCCGGTGGTACCGTTCCACTCCTGGTTGCCCGATGCCCACGCCCAGGCGCCAACTGCAGGCTCCGTGGACCTGGCCGGTATCCTGCTCAAGACCGCGGCCTATGGCCTGCTGCGCTTTGCCCTGCCGCTGTTCCCCAATGCATCGGCAGAGTTCGCGCCCATCGCCATGACCCTGGGCCTGATCGGCATCTTCTACGGCGCCTTCCTGGCCTTTGCCCAGACCGACATCAAGCGCCTGATCGCCTTCTCCAGCGTCTCGCACATGGGCTTCGTGCTGATCGGCATCTATTCCGGTAGCCAGCAAGCACTGCAAGGTGCGGTCATCCAGATGCTGGCTCACGGCCTGTCGGCTGCCGCGCTGTTCATCCTGTCCGGCCAGCTGTACGAGCGTCTGCACACCCGTGACATGCGCCAGATGGGCGGGCTGTGGCACCGCATCGCCTACTTGCCTGCCATCAGCCTGTTCTTCGCTGCCGCCTCCCTGGGGCTGCCAGGTACCGGCAACTTCGTGGGTGAGTTCCTGATCCTGATCGGCAGCTTCGTACACGTGCCGTGGATCACCGTCATCGCCACCACTGGCCTGGTGTTCGGCTCGGTCTACTCGCTGATCATGATTCACCGCGCCTACTTCGGCCCGAGCAAATCGGACACCGTACTGGCCGGCATGGACACCCGCGAGCTGGTCATGGTGCTGGGCCTGGCGGTACTGCTGGTGCTGCTGGGCGTGTATCCACAGCCGTTCCTCGACACCTCTGCCGCCACCATGAGTGGTGTGCAGCAGTGGCTCGGTTCCGCTTTCACTCAACTCGCTTCGGCCCGGTAAGAGCGCTATGGAATTCACCACTCAACACTTCATCGCATTGGCGCCGATGCTGATCACCACCATCACCACGGTGGTGGTGATGCTGGCGATCGCCTGGAAGCGCAATCACTCGCAGACATTCCTGCTGTCCACTGTGGGGCTGAACCTGGCCCTGCTCTCGATCCTGCCGGCATTGAAGGTCGCGCCCCTGGCGGTCACGTCGCTGATCACCATCGACAAGTTCGCCTGCCTGTACATGGCAATCATGCTGGTCGCGACCCTGGCGTGCGTGACGCTGGCCCATGCCTACCTGGGCGAAGGCGCCAAGGGTTTCCCGGGCAACCGCGAAGAGCTGTACCTGCTGCTGCTGATGTCGGCACTGGGCGGGCTGGTGCTGGTCAGCGCCAACCACCTGGCGGGCCTGTTCATTGGCCTGGAGTTGCTGTCGGTACCGGTCTATGGCCTGGTGGCCTACGCCTTCTTCAACAAGCGCTCGCTTGAAGCCGGCATCAAGTACATGGTGCTGTCGGCCGCAGGTTCGGCCTTCCTGCTGTTCGGCATGGCGCTGCTGTACGCAGACGCCGGTAGCCTGACCTTCGACCAGCTGGGCAAGGCGCTGGCTGCCACCAGCATGCCGAGCCTGCTGGCTCAACTGGGTCTGGGCATGATGCTGGTCGGGCTGGCGTTCAAGCTGTCGCTGGTACCGTTCCACCTGTGGACGCCCGATGTGTACGAAGGTGCCCCGGCGCCGGTCGCAGCGTTCCTCGCCACGGCCAGCAAAGTAGCGGTCTTCGCGGTGGTCATCCGCCTGTTCATGCTCTCCCCTGCCGCCAGCAGCGGTGTGCTGAGCACGGTGCTTGCAGTGATCGCCGTGGCGTCGATCCTGGTCGGCAACCTGTTGGCGTTGACCCAGAACAACCTCAAGCGCCTGCTGGGTTACTCGTCCATCGCCCATTTCGGCTACCTGCTGATCGCGCTGGTCGCCAGCAAGGGCTTGGCGCTGGAGGCCATGGGCGTCTATCTGGTTACCTACGTGCTTACCAGCCTGGGGGCGTTCGGTGTCATCACCCTGATGTCGTCGCCCTACGGTGGCCGCGACGCTGACGCGCTGTACGAGTACCGCGGCCTGTTCTGGCGTCGCCCTTACCTGACTGCCGTGCTGACCGTGATGATGCTTTCGCTGGCCGGCATCCCGCTCACCGCTGGCTTCATCGGCAAGTTCTACATCATTGCCACCGGTGTCGAGTCGCAACTGTGGTGGCTAGTAGGTGCTCTGGTAATCGGTAGCGCCATTGGCGTGTACTACTACTTGCGCGTCATGGTGACCCTGTACCTGGTAGAGCCGAACCTGCGCCGTCATGATGCCCCGCTGAAATGGGAACAGCGCACCGGTGGCGTCATGCTGCTGGCCGTCGCCGTGCTTGCGTTCATTCTCGGCGTGTATCCACAGCCCTTGCTGGACCTTGTCCAGCAAGCAAGCCTGCAACTGATCGGCTGATCGGTCTGGCAACGCGAAACACCCCGCTTGTGCGGGGTGTTTTTGTATCCGCGCCATTAACGTCGTACGCCATCCTTGGCCACATCGTTGCGCCTCACTCACCGCGCCAGCTCAGCGGCTGTATCCGGTAATGCCGCCTTGCGCACGTCGCCCTTGGCGGGCGGGAGGTAAACGCCAGGGTTGGGCATGCCGCTTGGGGACAGCTCGTGGGTCATCTCGAACTCAGCCCGTACTGACCAACCGCACGCCTCGGTGGTGCATTGCAAATAGGCAATTCGCAGGAAAATATGACGGCCTTCGCTGGTACGTATGCGCATGCGGCTGTGGCAATGCGGGCAAACCAGTTTATAAGTACTCACGAGAAGTACCTGCTAGCATTGTTCATGCTTCTACGATGCAGGCATGATCCTAGAGCCACGTAAGTTTTAGCTGAATTCAGGGCTGGGTGGCTCATCTTCAAGTTTCTCATGCGGGAATCCTCCTAAAGCACAGGGCTGTATTCGTAACGAGTAGTTTAAGCCCATGGAATATCATTAAACCAGTGATGGATATTTGTTATGAGTACTCATGCGCTCGCTGCCGTCATGGACCGTCTCAAGCAGCTGACCGGTACCCACACCGATGCGGAGCTTTCGCGGGCGTTGTCGATCAGCCCGCAGACCTTGAGCAGCTGGAAAGTCCGCAACAGTGTCCCGTACTCACTTTGCGTAGAAACTGCCATGCACTATGCGTGCTCTCTTGACTGGTTGCTGTTGGGCAAAGGCCACTCTGTCTTTATTCCTCAAGACGACGCTGAGTGGGAGTCGGATTTGCTGGCGCGATTGCGCAGTCTGTCCCCCACTGACCGGCAGGCCGTCCTGCTTTTGATCAAGGACAAGCAACGGATACAGCGGCTGGAACAGCGACTGACCGAACTCAGTAAGGGGGCTGGTAGCGGTACCCCTTAACCCCGACGGCGCCAACGCTGAATCAGCTCCCGCGGATCCAGCGAATCCAGCCAGACCATGACCTTCAAGCTGATGGGAATGACCACGACAGCGGCTACGAAGGCCGACATACCAGGGGTCAGCAAAGGCGCGATGGACGAAATCAAGGGTTCGAACAGATGCCCTACCCCAACCGTCACGAACACCAGCAGTATTTTCTTGCTCAATGTAAGCCGCTTGGCCGTGTCGGTGATCAGCCGATCTCGAGCTGCACTGACCAGCAACGCGCCAAGCAAGGCGGCAAACAACACGCTGGCTTCGGCGCTCAGCAGCTCCATGACCGCGTGGAATTCACCCCCTGCGTAAAGTCGTTCAGCCATGACGCATACCCCGGCGTGGTGAGCGTACGTAGGGCACGCCCAGGTAGAGCATGATTGCCGCGTCCACGAAGCACAGATAACAAATGCGCAGCGCACGCCCATGGTCATGCCCGCACACATCATCCAGGCGTCTGTAGCCCAGGCTTCGCAACGCGGCGCGCCAGTTGGCAAACTCGCGAGCGGCTTTGATCACGGCGCAATGAGCAGCTACCTCGATTGCCGCATCCCCCGTGGTTCGCTGCAACTTCAAGCGCTTGCGCAGCCCGTTCAGATCAATACGTGGCCAGAATGGGTCATGGCAGTCGCCAGCACGAGCAGTGTCTTGATGGTTCATAAATCACCTCACGCTTCGGCCAAAAGGCCATAACGAATAGCCTTGATGACTGCCCCTACCCGGGTAGGCACATCGAATTTGCGCATGATGTTGGATACATGAAAATTCACCGTCGACTCCTTACACCCCAGTATCTGCCCGATTTCCCACGAGCTCTTACCGTAGGCGCACCACAGCAGTACCTGTTGTTCGCGGGGCGTCAGGCGCGCGGGGGCGATTGTGGGGTCGCCGGTAGGCGCGCCTGTGGGTTTAGCTGAGACGGATTGTTGTGGACCTCTTGGATCGGTAGCCATGTTCGAACTCGGAGTAAGTGACGACCGGCGATGCTGCCGGCCTGCCGTCACCTTACGAAGCAAGTACGCGCCTGCTCTAGCGGCGGGCGTTGTAAAGAAACTTCATACACTTGCGCGCCTTGGAAACCCGATGGATTCGCCGACTTTCGACGTGCTTCGAGCGCCATTTCGCTCGTCTCAATGCTGATATTCGTCCGCCATCTATCTGGAGCCCTACAATGCGTTGCGTTTTGTCCCTTACCCCCTGCGTGGGTATGCTGGGTGTTTTCATGGCCGCCCAGCCCGCGCTGGCAGCAGCGCCGGTCGAACTGGGCCAGGTGCTGATCACCGAGGAGGAACAGGACGACCTGAGCGCCGCCAGTGAGCGCTTGCGGGCCATACCGGGCGCCAGCAACGTGGTGGACATGCACGGCATTGGACAAGGCCGCGTGGCCAGCAACCAGGATGTACTGGCCTACCAGCCAGGGGTGTTCGCCCAGTCGGCAGGCAACGATGGGATCAAGCTGTCGATCCGTGGCTCGGGCATCAACCGGGCACCGGGTGCGCATGGCTCGGGTGTGTACACCCTGTTCGATGGCCTGCCCCTGACTGGACCAGGTGGCACGCCCTACGAGCTGTTCGAACCGTTATGGTTGAGACGCGCCGAAGTGCTACGGGGGGCCAATGGCTTTGATCAAGGTGCCCTGGCCCTCGGCGGCGCGATCAACTATGTCACCCACACGGGCCGCGATGCCGCGCCGTTGCAGATACGCTACGAAGTGGGCAGCCGGGGCTATCAGCATCGGCACATCAGTTCGGGCCAGGTACTCGGTGACCTGGATTACTACGTGGCCCTTACCGACGTCGAGTACAACGGCTATCAGCGGCACAGCAGTGGCAGCGCCAGCGGGATGGCCGCCAACATCGGCTACCGCTTCAACCCGAACCTTGAAACGCGGTTCTACCTGCGTTACCGGGAAACCGAAAACGAACTGGCCGGCCGCCTGACCAAAGACCAGATCAAGCACCACCCGCAGGCAGCCAACCCAAGCTACCTGGCTCGCGATGACAGTCGCCCGCAACCGGGCAGCACTTGGGTGGGCAACAAAACAACCTTCTACCTCGATGATGACGCCAAGCTTGAAACTGGCCTGGTGTACCACGATTACCCCATGGACCTTCGCGAAGGGCCCATGCGCCTGAAAGTCGCCTATACCGACGTCAGCGGCACGCTCGACTACAGGCGCCGCGATACGTTGTTCGGGCGCGAAAGCAAGTCCACAATCGGCTGGCGCACCACCAAACACCTGCCCAACAGCGGCGCGTCGCAGTTTGCACGTAACGGCCACGTATTCGCAGACCGCACCCGGGACTTCACCTACCAAGGCTCAGACACCGTGTTGCACGTGGGTAACGACCTGGAGCTGATACCCAATGTGTGGCTGACCACAGGCCTGGCCGCGATCTATACCCGCCGCGAGAGCGACGTGACCTACCCTGCCCAGGGCGGCAAGGTGTCCATGCACGACTGGGACTATGCGCCACGGGTGGGCCTGCGCTACGACATACGCCCCGACCTGCAGGTATACGGCAACCTCAGCCGGTCGGTAGAACCGCCGCACCCTTGGTCATTGATCTGGAGTGCGCCAAGCGTTGGCGGCAAGCAGATTCAACCGATCAAAATGCAGAACCAGACCGCCACCACGCTGGAGATGGGTGCGCGCGGCGAATCCGCGGTCGGGCGATGGGACCTTGCCTGGTACTATTCCCAGGTGCGCCACGAACTGCTCGCGGTCGAGCTGGTGCCGAACTTCACCTCGGAATTCAACGCCAGCGCCACGGTGCATCAAGGCGTGGAGGCCGGGCTGGACAGCACCCTGTGGGAGCAGTCAGGCATGGGCCGCCTGAGCCTGCGCCAGGCCTATACCTTCAGTGACTTCCATTACCGCGACGACGAAAAATTTGGCCACAACCGCCTGCCGGGCATCCCCATGCATTACTACCAGGCCGAGTTGCGCTTCGACTGGCCCAATGGCTTCTACGCCGGGCTCAACACACAGATGGCGTCCAAGGTGCAAGTGGACTATGCCAACAGCTACCACGCCGACGATTACGCTACGCTCGGTGCCCGTCTCGGTTGGGACTCGCCGCAGCGTGACTGGCAGACCTGGCTGGATCTACGCAACCTGACCAACAAACGTTACGCGGCGACCGTTACCCCAGGCTTCAATGACGCAGGGCGCGACATTGCCCGCTCGACCCCGGGGGAAGGCGCTGCGGTCTATGCCGGAGTGTCCTATACCTTCCATTGATTGCCACAATCGAGCATTTTCTGGCTGATAGACATTGCGCCGGTCGGCTGGCCCGCGCAATGTGGCGCCGCCTAGCCCACCGTCATACGGACCGATTGAGCTTCACCCAAGACGCGAACTTGTCGATGAAGCCCTGCAGAAACGGCCGGGTCTTGTCGTTAAGCTTGCCTGACTCATCGAACAAACTGGCAGCGCCGCCAATGTAGGCCTCCGGCATCTGCATGCACGGCATGTCCAGAAACACCAGAGACTGACGCACCGAATGGTTGGCACCAAAGCCGCCGATCGCGCCTGGCGACACGCTCGCCACGGCTGCCGGTTTACCGCCCCACGCGCTTTGCCCGTAAGGCCTTGAACCCACGTCGATGGCATTTTTCAGGCAGCCTGGCATGGTCCGGTTGTACTCTGGCGTGACGAAGAGCACCGCATCGCTGCCCTTGATGTCCTCCCGAAAGCGTGTCCAGGCAGATGGCGGGGTATCGGTTTCCAGGTCTTCGTTGTACATGGGTAAGTCGCCGATCTCGACGATCTTCAGTGCAAGGCTGGACGGCGCCAGCTCAGACAGCGCGCGGGCCACCTTGCGGTTGTAGGAATCCTTGCGCAGGCTACCGACGACGACGGCAACCGAATAGACCTGGGTCATGGCAATCTCCAACTTCACGTTTTCAGGGACGATGTAGTTATAGATGACCGTTTTGCGCTGCTTTGGTTTTTTTTCCTGGCCGCGAAAACTTCCCTTGCCCTTGGAAGGTCTACTGCTACAGACATTTCCTACGCAATTCAGAGGGTTCCACCCAAATGGCAGCAGTAATGGTCGGCCAATTCCATGCCCGCGACGCCGAAGGCCGTATCTATCCCGTGCACGAGTTCCAGGAATCTACCCTGCAACTGGACGGCAGCACGACCGGCGCACCTATCACTACCTACCGCCTTGCCATCGGCGACCGCGTCAACTATCTGGGTGAAAATCGATTCGAGCTTGCCCGCACCGGTGTCGAAATCATTCGTATCCCATGACAGGAAGACGGCCTTAGCCCATCACTGCTCAATCATGTCTGGATCGCTTGGCGGCCCTGGTTGAGCAGGCTGTAATTTTTTCAGTCAGCTGAAGGCTCAGTCAGCGACTGCCAGAGCGATGGACCGCCGGCGGACTTGGCAATCGCTGCAAGGCGTTCGGCATGGGCTTCGAGCTCATCCGATGCGGCCAGAATGACCCGACCCGGCGCACGTCCGCTGATGCGGCGAATATCAGCTCCACCACTGCCCTGCCCGTTTTCGTCCGAATCGCTGCCATGCCCTGCCAACGACAGGCTGGTCTGGCCGCCGGTCATTGCCAGATAGACATCTGCCAGCAGCTCGGCGTCGAGCAGCGCGCCGTGCAGTTCGCGCCCCGAGTTGTCGATATCGTAGCGTTTGCACAAGGCATCCAGGCTGTTGCGTTGCCCCGGATGACGCGCCCGCGCCAGCAACAAGGTGTCGAGAATGGTGCAGTGCTGGGACAGGTCGGCACGGTCCTGCTGGCCCAGCAGCGCGAACTCGTTGTTGATGAACCCCACGTCGAACGCTGCGTTGTGGATGACCAGCGTGGCGCCCTGGATGAACGCGAAGAACTCCTCGGCTACGTCGCTGAAGCGAGGTTTGCCAACCAGAAAGGCGTCAGTGATGCCGTGGACGTTGATCGCGCCCTCGTCACTTTCGCGGTCAGGCTGCAGGTAGACGTGAAAGTGCCTGCCTGTCAGGCGCCTGCCGACCACCTCGACGCAGCCGATCTCGATGATGCGGTGCCCCTCGCTGACCGGCATACCCGTGGTTTCGGTATCGAGGATAACGAACCGCTTGTCTTGCTGTTGCTCCACCTGGGGGACTCCAACTTGCATCGCTTACAAAGGTGCGCAGTATAACAGCAGGCTGAAGGCGAGCGCTGTGCCCCCTTCGCACCTGGCATCGGGTTCAGCGCTTCAGGCCCGGGCGCGCACTTCGTCCACGCCACGGTTGGCCAGCTGGTCCGCACGCTCGTTGCCGGGGTGGCCAATGTGGCCGCGCACCCACTTCCAGGTCACCTTGTGGCGGTTGACCTGTTCGTCGAGCAACTGCCACAGGTCGGCGTTCTTCACAGGTTCCTTGGCCGCGGTCTTCCAGCCACGCTTTTTCCAGTTGACCATCCACTCGTTGATGCCTTTCATCACGTACTGCGAGTCAGTCGTCAGCACGACCTCGCACTCACGCTTGAGCGCCATGAGCCCCTGGATGGCGGCCATCAACTCCATGCGGTTGTTGGTGGTCTCACGTTCGCCGCCCCACAACTCTTTTTCAACGCCCTTGAAAATCATAAGCACACCCCAGCCGCCGGGGCCAGGGTTGCCCTTGCAGGCACCATCGGTAAACATTTCGACGCTATCGCTCATGTACCACTCGTATTCACTGCTTATCGGGATCGGGGGTCACCGAGGTGCGGTTGACCTTGGCCAATGGCAACGGCAGTAACTTGCCCATCGGCTCGCGACGCTGGGGCCGCAGCGGACGCAGGCCCACGACCATCTTGCGCGCCACCAGCACATAGACACCGCCGCCAGCGCTCTGCCACCCGCCCGCCATGCGCTCCCACCCTTGCAGGCGCTGCTGCCAGGCAGGCGAAGCAAGCGGCGGACGATAGCACCCGAAGCGGCGTTTCTCCAAGGCAAAGCCCAGCAGATTGAGCCAGTCACCCAGTCGCGAAGGCGAGATGCAGCGAGCCTTGCGTAAAGCGCCACGGCTGAACAGGTGACGCACCCCCCAACTGCTCCACGGGTTGATCCCAACGACCAGCAGATGGCCGCCGGGGCGCACGGCGCTGGCGGCCTCACGCAGCAGCCCATGGGGCGACAGGCTGAAATCCAGCCCGTGTTGCAACACCACCACATCGGCCGCGTGCTCGCTCAACGGCCAGGCCTGTTCCTCGCAGACGATCTCCACCCCCGGCAGCGGTGCGCCGAGGCGCACGTTGCGCTGGACCTTCGGCGCACTGGGCGGGGCATCGGCGCAAGGGCCGTAGTGCACCAGGTAGCCACCGAAGAAGCGCCCCAGCTCTTCCTCCAGCAGCTTCTGTTCTTCGTGCAGCATCAACTGGCCGAGCGGGCCCTGAAACCACTCACGGGCCAGGCTGATCAGCTTGACCCAGTCCGGGTCGGCCTGGGCGAAGGCTTGGTCGGTCATTGTGCAATTCCTCGGAAGGTTCTCCCACCGCGCCATCGCGGCTAAGATGCCTTCATGTGCCAAGCAAGGCGAATCGGATTCCCACCATGATACAGATCGAAGCGTTGCCCGCTTTCTCGGACAATTACATCTGGTTGTTACAGGATACTGCCAAACGCCACTGCGCGGTGGTCGACCCTGGCGATGCTGGCCCAGTGGAACGGTGGCTGGCCGCTCACCCTGGGTGGCAGCTGACCGCCATGCTCATCACTCACCATCACAACGACCATGTGGGCGGGGTGGAGCGGCTCAAGGCGTTGACTGGCGCGCAAGTGTTCGGCCCAGCCAACGAGCGCATCCCGTGCAGGGATGTGGCACTGGACGATGGCGATCAGGTCACGGTGCTGGGAGAGGTGTATGACGTGCTTGCCGTGCCGGGCCATACGCTGGGGCATATCGCGTTCTTCAACGCTGGCGCGGCTACACCTGTACTGTTCAGTGGCGATACCCTGTTCGCAGCCGGGTGCGGGCGCATGTTCGAGGGCACTGCCGAGCAGATGCAACCGGCGCTAGCCCGCCTGGCAGCCCTGCCAGCCGAGACCCAGGTCTACTGCGCCCATGAATACACCTTGAGCAACCTGCGTTTCGCCAAGGCCGTGGAACCTGGGAATGAAGATGTATTGAAGCGCTTCGAAGCGGTTTCTCGGCTGCGTGCGCAAGATCGCATCACATTGCCCACCACCATTGCCCTGGAACGGCTGACCAACCCCTTCCTGCGTACCGCTGAAACATCTGTTAAACAAAAAGCAGACGAATGGAAGGGACATTCCAACACCTCGCATGTCGCTGTTTTTGCTGCCTTGAGGTCTTGGAAAGATAGCTTCTGATAACCCCAAGATATATCGCAAGTGGCGGTCAGAGGTTGACCCGGTCCGGAGCGGTTCCTAGAATCGCCGAAATTTTTTGCCCGGATACCTGTGCCCGCCGATGTCTTCCCGAAGCCGCAGAACCTCTCATTCCGTCGCGCTGACGCGCCTGGCCCAGGTCAGTGCGCTCGCGCTGGCCGCCACCTTGGTGGGTTGCCAGAGCACGCGTCAGCTCGACGAAGCCGATAGCGTCCGTGCGCACAGCCAGCAAGCGCGAATCAAGCCCAGACCCGCACCGTTGCTGGTCAAGCCGGTCGAGCAAGCGCCTCGGGATGTCTGGGAACGCATGCGCCAGGGCTTCGTGCTCCAGGAATACCGCGACGTCAACCCGCGCATCGATCAGCAGCGCCTGTGGTTTGCCAGCAACACGACGTTCATCGAAAGTGCTGGCGAGCGTGGCAGCCTCTACCTGCACTACATCGTCGAACGCCTCGAAGAGCGCGGCATGCCACTGGAGTTGGCCCTGCTGCCAGCGATCGAGAGCGCCTACAACCCAATGGCCTACTCACGCGCCAGTGCAGCCGGCATGTGGCAATTCATGCCAGCCACCGGCCGGCACTTCAACCTGCGCCAGACCAACTTCTATGACGGGCGCCGCGATGTCACCGCTTCGACCAACGCCGCGCTCGACTACCTGACGCGCCTGCACGACATGTTCAACGGCGACTGGCTGCTGGCGCTGGCGGCCTACAACGCTGGCGAAGGCACGGTCAGCCGGGCAATGGAGCGCAACGAGAAGCTGGGCTTGCCCACCGACTACTGGAACCTGCCACTGCCTCAGGAAACCCGTGACTATGTGCCGAAACTGCTGGCCTTGTCACAGGTAGTCTCCACGCCTGAAGCCTACGGCGTGAACCTGACGCCGATTGCCAACGAACCGTACTTCGAGGCCGTCGCGATCAACGACCGGCTCGACCTGACGAGGGTGGCTGCCTTCGCCGACATCGACGAAGACGAACTCATCCAGCTGAACCCAGCCTTTAAAAAGCGCATGACGGTCGATGGCCCGAAGCAGTTGCTGGTACCCACGGCCAAGGCGCAGTTGCTCTCGGCCAGCCTTTCCAACCTCAACCCCGAGCAGTTGGTCACCCTTCAGCCCCCCAAGGCAGCTTTCGCTCGCGCCGTGGCCGAAGCCCAGGCGCCTGTAGCCGCGCGCAGCTACAAGGTCAGGCGTGGTGACAACCTGGGGGCCATCGCCAAGGCCAACCGTGTCTCCATTGCGGACATCAAGCGCTGGAACCGCCTTTCGGGCAGCAGCCTGCGCGCAGGCCAGGTGCTAGCCCTGCGCGGCGGCAAAGCCTCCAGTGGCGCCGCCAACCGGGTCGCCAGTTCGGCAAAACGCACTACTCAATACAAGGTGCGCAAGGGCGATTCGCTGTATCTGGTGGCCAAACGCTTCAATGTCGAGATGACCCACCTCAAGCGCTGGAACCCGCGCAGTGGCCATGCGCTGAAACCAGGCCAGACCCTGACCGTCTACGTCGGCCACTGACCCCTGGCGGCAAGGGGACACCCGTACGTGCGCGTACCTGTGTTTTCTTGCCGTTTGGCGCTTGCCGCGCCAGTGCAAACTGTTACTGTAGCCCGATCAAAGCCCAATGCCTTTGGATCGGATGCCGACTTGATACGTCCCCTCCTTCTTACACTCAGCCTGGCCTTGAGCTTTCCCGCCGTCGCAACCGTAAGCGAAAGCCACGGTTACGCGCAGTTCGGCACGCTCAAGTACCCGGCCTCGTTCACCCATTTCGACTGGGTCAACCCGCAAGCCCCCAAAGGTGGCACCTTGCGGGCGATGGCCTTCGGTACGTTCGACACCCTCAACCCCTATACCTTCAAGGGTACGAGCCCGGTGAGCACGCCCAACTTTCAACAGTATGGGGTCAACGAACTCAACGAAACCCTCATGGTGGGCACTGGCCAGTACGACCCCTCGGGCGATGAGCCGACCTCCAGTTATGGGCTGATCGCCCGCTCGGTCGAATACAGCCAGGACCGCAGCTGGGTGGTGTTCAACCTGCGCCCGCAAGCCCGCTGGCACGATGGCAAGCCCATCACGTCGGCAGACGTGGCCTTCTCCTTCCGCACACTGCTCAAGGAAGGCCATCCGCTTTACCGGACCAACCTGCAGGAAGTTCAGCGGGTGGACATTCTCGGGCCGCTGCGTATCCGCTTCGTGTTCAAGCGTGCCGGCAACCCGCTGCTGATCCTGCGCCTTGGGGAAATGCCCGTTCTGCCCCAGCATTACTGGCGCACACGCGACTTCAAGGCCACCACCTTCGAGCCCCCGCTGGGCAGCGGGCCCTACAGGGTGACCCAGGTACAGCCAGGCCGGCGCCTGGTTTTCGAGCGCGTCAAAAATTACTGGGGCAAGGATCTGGCGGTCAATCGCGGCAAGTACAACGTCGACCGTGTCGAGTACGAGTTCTACCGCGATTCGACCGTTGCCTTCGAAGCATTCAAGGCAGGCGAGTTCGACATCTACATCGAGCATCAGGCCAAGAACTGGGCCAACGGCTACACCTTCCCCGCCGTACGGCGTGGCGAGGTGATCAAGGCGCAGATCCCCCACCGCATCCCGACCCAGACCCAAGGCCTGTTCATGAACAGCCGTCGGGCCACCTTCAGCGATCCGCGGGTGCGCCAGGCGCTGGGCCTGATGTTCGATTTCGAGTGGACCAACCGTGCGCTGTTCAGCAGCGCCTACCGCCGTTCGACCAGTTATTACCCCAACAGTGAATTCGCAGCCGCCGGCCTGCCCCAGGGCAAGGAATGGCTGTTGCTGGCCCCGTTTCGCGACCAGCTTCCGGCCAAGCTGTTCACCGAACCCTACCAGGTCAGCCGCACGGACGGGCGCGGGATCGACCGGCAGACGTTGCGCAAGGCCCTAGCCTTGCTGGCGGAGGCCGGTTGGACACTCAAGGGTCAGCGCCTGGTCGACAGCAAGGGCCAACCGCTGCGCATGGAAGTGCTGCTGGTAAACCCCAACCTGGAACGCATCCTGCAGCCGTATGTCGAAAACCTCTCCAGCATCGGTGTAGACGCGCGCTTGCGAACCGTGGACCGCGCCCAGTACAAACAGCGACTGGACCAGTTCGACTTCGACATGATTCTGATGACCCTGAACCAGACCCTGAGCCCGGGCCTCGAGCAGTGGCTGTACTTCCATTCAAGCCAGGCGGCCACCAAGGGCGGCAAGAACTACGCCGGGGTTGACGACCCTGTGGTCGATCATCTGCTCGACACCTTGCTGGCGGCGCGCACCCGTGATGACCAGGTCGCAGCCGCGCGAGCGCTGGACCGCGTGCTTTCATGGCAGCACTACATGATTCCCAACTGGTACCTCGACAACCACCGCCTGGCCTACCGCAATCGGTTCGGCTTCGTCACCACGCCGCCCTATACCCTCGGGCTGAACAGCTGGTGGATCAAGACTTCGGAGAAAGCCCAATGACGCCCACGCATTCCTTGCGCCGGCTGGCCGGCAGCCTGTTGCTGGCCTGCCTGAGCCTTCCCGCGCTGGCAGCGCCGCAGCACGCACTCACCCTGTACGACGAGCCGCCCAAATACCCAGCGGATTTCAAGCACTTCGATTACGTAAACCCGGACGCTCCCAAGGGTGGCACCTTCCGCCAGTCCAGCTTTGGTGGGTTCGACAGCCTCAACCCCTTCATCAACAAGGGGGTATCTGCCGAAAACATCAGCATTATCTACGACACCTTGATGCGCCAGAGCCTGGACGAGCCTTTCACCGAATACGGCCTGGTCGCTCGACAGATCGAGAAGGCGCCTGACAACAGCTGGGTGCGCTTCTACCTGCGCCCCGAGGCGCGGTTCCACGATGGCCATCCCATGCGCGCCGAAGACGTGGTGTTCACCTTCAATGCACTGATGAAGGACGGTGCCCCCCTGTACCGTCAGTACTACGCGGACGTGGCCGAGGTGGTCGCCGAAGACCCGCTCAAGGTCGTGTTCAAGTTCAAGCACAAGGGCAACCGTGAACTGCCGCTGATTCTCGGCCAGTTGCCCGTGCTGCCCAAGCATTGGTACGCGCAGCGCGACTTCAACCGCGGCAACCTGGAAATTCCGCTGGGCAGCGGGCCCTACAAGGTGGCCGAGGTCAAGGCCGGGCGCTCGGTGCGCTATGAGCGGGTCAAGGACTATTGGGCCAAGGACTTGCCCATCAACCGTGGTTTCTACAACTTCGACGCCATGACCTTCGATTCCTACCGCGACACTACGGTTGCGCTGGAGGCACTGAAGGCCGGCGCCTTCGACTATGCGCTGGAGGTCAGCGCCAAGAACTGGGCCACAGCCTACAACGTGCCGGCCGTGCGCGACGGCCGCTTGATCAAGGAGGAGCTGCCCAATGGCAACCCCACCGGCATGCAAGGCTTCATCTTCAACATCCGCCGGCCGGTCTTCCAGGATATACGCGTGCGCAAGGCGCTGAGCCTGCTGCTGGACTACGAATGGACCAACAAGCAGCTGTTCAACGGCGCCTATACGCGCACCGGCAGTTACTTCGAGAACTCCGAGATGGCGGCCCGTGGCCTGCCCGGCCCTGGCGAACTCAAAATCCTCGAACCGGTGCGCAGCCAGGTGCCTGAGCAGGTCTTCACCCAGGCCTTCCATAACCCGGTCAGCGACGGCAGCGGGATGATCCGGGAGCAGCAGCGCCAAGCCTACAAGTTGCTGCAGGAGGCGGGCTGGAAAATCGTCGACGACAAGATGGTCGACACCAACGGCCAGCCGGTCAGCATCGAGTTTCTGCTTGCCCAGACCGAGTTCGAGCGCGTTTTGCTGCCCTTCAAGCGCAACCTCGCGGACCTGGGTATCGAGCTCAACATCCGCCGGGTCGATGTGTCTCAGTACATCACCCGCCTGCGCTCGCGCGACTACGACATGATTGTCGGCGGCTACCCCCAGTCCAACTCCCCTGGCAACGAGCAACGGGAATTCTGGTCCAGCGCGGCCGCCGACAACCCCGGCAGCCGCAATTTCATCGGCCTGCGTGACCCTGCCATCGACCAACTGGTCGATGGCCTGATCAACGCCGAGTCGCGCCAGAGCCTGATCGACCACTGCCGCGCCCTGGACCGGGTATTGCTGTGGGGCTACTACGTGATTCCGAACTGGCACATCAAGACCTGGCGCGTGGCCTATTGGAACCACATCGGTCACCCCAAGGTTTCGCCCAAGTACGACATCGGCATCGACACCTGGTGGCTCAAGCCCGGCACATCGCCCAAGGCAAGCCAGGCCACTGCCAGCGAGGCCAACTGACATGCTGGCCTATATCCTGCGGCGACTGCTGCTGATCATCCCCACATTGTTCGGCATCCTGATCATCAACTTCATCATCGTCCAGGCCGCTCCTGGCGGTCCCGTAGAGCAGATGATCGCCAAGCTCGAAGGGTTCGAAGGCGCCACTAGCCGAATCGCAGGTGGGGGCGCCGAGGTGTCGGTGGCCGGCTCCAACTACCGGGGTGCCCAAGGCCTGGACCCTGCGCTGGTGGCGGAGATCGAGCGCATGTACGGCTTCGACAAATCGCCGCCCGAACGCCTGTGGATCATGATCAAGAACTATGCCCGGCTGGATTTTGGCGACAGCTTCTTCCGTGACGCCAAGGTCATCGACCTGATCCTGGAGAAGATGCCGGTATCGATCTCGCTGGGGCTCTGGAGCACGTTGATCATGTACCTGATCTCGATCCCCCTGGGGATCGCCAAGGCGGTTCGCCATGGCAGTCACTTCGATGTGTGGACCAGCTCGGCAATCATCGTGGGCTATGCCATCCCGGCGTTCCTGTTCGCGATCCTTCTGATCGTGCTGTTCGCCGGCGGCAGCTATTTCGACTGGTTCCCACTGCGCGGCCTGACCTCCAACAACTTCGATGAGCTGAGCACCACGGGCAAGGTCCTCGATTACTTCTGGCACCTGGTGTTGCCGATCACGGCCCTGGTGATCGGCAACTTCGCCACCATGACACTGCTGACCAAGAACAGTTTTCTCGACGAAATCAACAAACAGTATGTGGTCACCGCCAAGGCCAAGGGCCTGAGCCGGTCACGGGTGCTGTACGGCCACGTGTTCCGTAATGCCATGTTGTTGGTGATCGCAGGCTTTCCCTCGGCGTTCATCGGCATCTTCTTCACAGGCTCGCTGCTGATCGAGGTGATCTTCAGCCTCGACGGGCTGGGCCTGATGAGTTTCGAAGCGGCCATCAACCGCGATTACCCGGTGGTCTTCGGCACCCTGTTCATCTTCACCCTCCTGGGGCTGGTGGTGAAACTGATCGGCGACCTGACCTACACCTTGGTCGATCCACGCATCGACTTTGCCAGCCGGGAGCACTGACATGGCCTTGTCCCCCCTGAACCGTCGTCGCTTCGAGCGTTTCAAGGCCAACCGCCGTGGCTGGTGGTCGCTGTGGCTGTTCCTGATCCTGTTCGGGCTGAGCCTGGGCGCCGAGCTGATTGCCAACGACAAGCCCATTGCCGTGCATTACGACGGCCAGTGGTACTTCCCTGCCTTCAAGCGTTACCCGGAAACCACGTTTGGCGGTGAGTTCCCGCTGGAAGCCAACTACAAGAGCCCCTACGTGCGCGACCTGCTGGCCAAGAAGGACAGCTTCGTGCTGTGGGCACCCATACCGTTCAGCTACCAGAGCATCAACTACGACCTGCGCGTGCCCGCCCCCGCTCCCCCCTCAGCCGACAACTGGCTGGGCACCGATGATCAAGGGCGCGACGTGCTGGCACGGGTGATCTACGGGTTCCGCATTTCGGTACTGTTCGCCCTGACCCTGACCGTGCTCAGCTCCATCATCGGCGTGATCGCCGGTGCCTTGCAGGGGTTCTATGGTGGCTGGGTGGACCTGGCAGGGCAACGCTTCCTGGAAATCTGGTCCGGCTTGCCAGTGCTCTACCTGCTGATCATCCTGGCCAGCTTCGTGCAGCCCAATTTCTGGTGGTTGTTGGGCATCATGCTGCTGTTTTCCTGGATGAGCCTGGTGGACGTGGTCCGCGCCGAATTCCTGCGCGGACGCAACCTGGAGTACGTTCGCGCCGCGCGCGCACTGGGCATGCGCAACGGCGCGATCATGTACCGGCATATCCTGCCCAATGCCATGATCTCGACCATGACGTTCATGCCGTTCATTCTCACCGGCGCGATCGGCACGCTGACCGCATTGGATTTTCTCGGCTTCGGGCTACCTCCGGGCGCTCCGTCGCTTGGCGAATTGGTTGCGCAGGGCAAGTCCAACCTGCAGGCGCCGTGGCTTGGCATCAGCGCATTTGCCGTGCTGGCCGTGATGCTGAGCCTGCTGGTATTTATCGGCGAGTCCGCCCGCGACGCCTTCGACCCGAGGAAGTGACATGAGCGAAGAAAACCTGATCGAAGTGCGCGACCTTGCCGTCGAGTTCGTGAACGGCGAGCACACCAACCGGGTGGTCGACGGCATCAGCTTCGACATCCGCAAAGGTGAAACGCTGGCGCTGGTCGGAGAAAGCGGTTCGGGCAAGTCGGTGACTGCCCACTCGATCCTGCGCTTGCTGCCCTACCCCCTGGCGCGTCATCCCGGTGGCACGATCCGCTACCTAGGCAAGGATTTGCTGCAGCAGAACGAAAGGAGCATGCAGCGCATTCGTGGCGACCGTATCGCGATGATCTTCCAGGAGCCGATGACCTCGCTCAACCCGCTGCACTGCATCGAAAAGCAGATCAACGAAATACTGCTCATCCACAAGGGGCTGACCGGCAAGCAGGCCACCGCTCGCACCCTTGAGTTACTGGAGATGGTCGGCATCCCAGAGCCGCGCAAGCGCCTCAAGGCGCTACCCCATGAACTCTCGGGCGGGCAACGTCAACGTGTGATGATCGCCATGGCGTTGGCCAACGAGCCAGAATTGTTGATTGCAGACGAACCGACCACCGCGCTGGACGTAACCGTGCAACTCAAGGTGCTTGACCTGCTCAAGGCGCTGCAGGCGCGCCTGGGCATGGCCTTGTTGTTGATCAGCCACGACCTGAACCTGGTACGGCGAATCGCGCACCGGGTGTGCGTGATGCAGCAGGGGCAGATCGTCGAGCAAGCCGACTGCGCCACGCTATTCGATGCCCCACAGCACCCGTATACACAGATGCTGATCAACGCCGAACCCAGCGGTTTGCCAGCGCACAACATCCCCGGCTCGCCACTGCTGGCAGTGGATGACCTGAGGGTCTGGTTCCCGATCAAGAGAGGCTTGCTGCGCCGCACCGTCGACCACGTCAAAGCCGTGGACGGTATCAATTTCAGCCTGCCCCAGGGGCAGACCCTGGGCATCGTGGGCGAGTCGGGCTCAGGCAAGTCGACCCTGGGCCTGGCGATTCTGCGCTTGATCGGGAGCCAAGGTGGCATCCGCTTCCACGGGAAAGAACTGCAAGGGCTGAACCAGCAAGCCGTACGCCCCCTGCGGCGGGAAATGCAGGTGGTATTCCAGGACCCGTTCGGCAGCCTCAGCCCCCGCATGAGCGTGGCCGAGATCGTGGGTGAAGGCCTGCGCATCCACCGTATCGGGACCGCCCAGGAACAGGAAGCCGCCATCATCGCAGCGCTGCAGGAGGTCGGACTGGATCCGCAGACGCGCCATCGCTACCCCCATGAGTTCTCAGGCGGCCAGCGCCAGCGCATCGCGATCGCCAGGGCCCTGGTGCTCAAGCCGGCGCTGATCCTGCTGGACGAGCCCACCTCCGCGCTGGACCGGACGGTACAGCGCCAGGTGGTTGAGCTGCTGCGCAACCTGCAACAGAAATACAACCTCACCTACCTGTTCATCAGTCACGACCTGGCAGTGGTCAAGGCTTTGAGCCATCAACTGATGGTGATCAAGCAAGGCCATGTGGTCGAGCAAGGGGATGCTCAAACCATCTTTCAGGCCCCGCAACACCCCTACACCCAGCAACTGCTGGAGGCCGCGTTCTTGCAGCCTGAAGCCCGTTAACGCCCACGGCGCGTTAACCGTGTCCCGGCCCGGCGCGCTCTTCTACAGGGCGCGTCGGTTTGACACGCTGTCAGGCGGCGGCGGGCGTTTCACACTGCGCCTGACAACGACCGGTGACGGGCATCAATTGCAGAATTGCCCACACCACTTCCATCACCAGGATGCCCCAGATCAGCACTGAACCGCCGTGCATCAGCGCATAGAGCTGCCAGGTACTGAACAGCACGCGACCGGCCGCATCATAACGTCCGAACCGCACTTGAGGATGACGTATGCGCAGCCACGCCCACACGCAGACGATCGACCCCATGAGGTTGGCCATCAACATGTGCATCGGCTCGAACACCGGCAGTTCACCGGAAAGCCCCAGGGAGGCGTGCATGTCACCCAGCCAGCCGTGCAACCAGACGAATGTCCATGGGGTCGCAAAACCGATGGTCATCAGCAAATCGTAATAACCACTGGTACGCACCAGCTTGCGGTATTGGGCCTTGCTCCACATCGTCGAACGCCTTCCTCAAGTAAAGAAGGCCCTAAGCTAAAGCCTGGAGTATGCTCCAGGGTCAAGCACCCCAAGAAGGAGATTGCTGTGCGAATTGGTCGACTTGCCGCCTGCTGCGAGGTCAGCCGCGATACCCTGCGGTTCTATGAGGCCCGGGGCTTGATCAAGGCCCAGCGCTCGCCCAACGGTTATCGGGACTATGCCGATGACACCGTACAACTGGTCGGCTTCATCCGTACCGCGCAGCAGCTTGGGTTCAGCCTCAGCGAAATTGGCAGCAACGTGCAGCAGTTGTGGAGCGCTAGCGAGCCGGCACAAGCCGTTGAAGCATTGTTGCGCGATAAACTGGCGCTCATCGAGCAGCGCATGGCCGACCTGCAGGGGCTGCGTGCAGCCTTGCTGCACCGCCTGGAGCTGGCCTGCCCCCTGCGCCCGGACCTGCAGGACGCTAACGCAGGTCCTTGCTGACCCGCTCGACAGCGCCGACCACGCGCTTGGCGCCTTCCTGGATACTGCTGATTACATGCCCTGCATGGTCAGCCAGCTGCAGGCCGTTAGCCGCTTCGGCACGGCTGCTTTGCACTTCGCCCACGGCCTGGGTCACCAACGCTTGGTTACGTGCCACCACCGCATCAATTTCCGCCGTGGCCGCGCTGGTACGACCGGCCAGTTTGCGCACCTCGTCTGCCACCACGGCGAAGCCACGCCCCTGATCACCCGCCCGCGCCGCCTCGATGGCTGCGTTGAGCGCCAACAAGTTGGTTTGCGATGCAATGGCGCCAATGGTCTGGACGATGGCACTGATCACCGTCGATTGCTGGCCAAGCGCGCTGATGGTGTCACCGGCCGACTGCAGTTGACGCGCGACCCCCTGCATGGACTGCCCCACTTCCTGCATGACCACGACCCCTTCGCTGGCGCTGCCATCGGTTTGCAGCGACACCTCCAGCGCCACCTGCGCCGCTTGCTTGACGGCCTCTTCACGCTGCACCTGGTCGGTCACCAAGGAAGCGAACTTGACCACCCTCACCAGCTTGCCGCTGGCATCGCTGACCGGGTTGTAGCTGGCCTCGAGCCAGACCTCATGCCCGTGGCGGTCCAGGCGCTTGAAACGCCCGGTCACGTAGCGACCTGCGTTGAGGGTGCGCCAAAAGTTGCTGTATGCCTCGCTCTTGACCTCATCAGGGCTGCAGAACATGCGGTGATGCTGCCCCACCACTTCGTCCAGGCGGTAACCCAACGCCGTCAGGAAGTTGGGGTTGGCGGCCAGCACCTTGCCCTCAAGGTCGAACTGGATGATGGCGCTGGAGCGCAACAGGGCCTCCAGCAGCGCCTGGCTTTCTTGCGCAGGAGCCGCCAGCCAGTTCCCGAGTGGCTGCCCTACCACCGCTTCGGGCGAAACGCCCAAGGCGGTGGCGAACGCCGGGCTGCATTCCAGAGCGCGACGTTGTGCATCAAGGCGCAGGAACGCGCCGCTTTCCAAAACGTCCAGGCGCTGGCGAAGCGTAGCCAGTTCGGTTTCGCGGGCGGCCAAGGTAGCTTTGAGTTGCCGATTGAACATGGGGGTCACCTGAGGGTGGGGTGCGTCAGCACCAGCGTACTGTCACTGCTTACGTGTGACAGATCAGTCAATACTTGTACAGACCCACAGCGCGGTCCAATGGGGTACCTGGGGTCTAGCCATCACGTCCCTGATGCCGTTTCGACTCGAAGATACGGCGGTCGTTCCTATAGAAAGGCTTAATAAATGTGATTGAACAGGACGAAGGCGCGGCGAAGGACGCCATCATCCAGACATCACCTTTCTGTACAAGAAATCACCTGTGTACAAGTAGAATGCAAGGGCCTTTGCTCCGCGCTGCCGCGTGGAAGGTTTTCAAAAAAACTGAAGACAATCGTCTTTCTTCATCGTCCAGAACGCGCATAAATAACGTCAGTCTCCTTATGACCCGGTACGACCCATGCCTACACGTCTTCTTGATGCCGCCACCGTCCTTCGCCAGATCACAGAACGTGTGAGCCTGCCAGCGCCCTGTCTAGCACCCTCCCAGGCACGTGAACTGCTCTCGGAGCACTACGGCCTCTGCGGTGAACTACAGCCGCTGGGCAGTCAACAGGATCTGAATGTGCTTATGGATACTGGCCAGGGCAAGTTCGTGCTCAAGGCGTGCCATGCCAGCTATGCCGAGCCCGAGCTGCACGCTCAGCATGCTGCGCTGGGTGTGCTGCGTGACCAGGGCTTGCCAGTGCCTTCGGTGGTTGCCGCAAAGACTGGCAACACCCTGCTGACACTGGATATCGAAGGGCAGGCGCTAAGGGTCCGGGTCTTGGAGTACTTGCAAGGACAGCCCTTGACCCGATGCGGGTGGCTTCCAGCCCCTGTGATCCAGGCGATGGGCAAGCTCTGCGCGCGGGTCGACAGGGCCCTTGCAGATTTCGACCACGAAGGTCTGGCGCGCACGCTGCAGTGGGACCCCAGGCACGCCCCGGCACTGATTGACCGCCTGCTGCCACAGGTGGAAGACCCCAGGCTACGCGGACGGCTGAGCGAGGCAGCACGAGCCGCTGCCATCCGCCTGTCCCCGCTGATGAAGCAGTTGCCCATCCAGGCCGTGCACCTGGACATCACCGATGACAACACCGTCTGGGCTCAAGATGCGCAGCGCCAGTGGCAACTGCAGGGGCTTATCGATTTCGGCGACCTGGTTCGCACCTGGCGCGTTGCCGATCTGTCGGTGACCTGCGCAGCGCTGCTGCATCATGCCGACGGCGACCCCTTCAGGGTGCTCGCCGCCGTCAGTGCCTATCAGGCGGTCAATCCGCTGACCGAGGCAGAACTACGCGCGTTGTGGCCCTTGGTGCTCAACCGTGCAATCGTGTTGGTGCTCAGCAGCGCTCAACAGCAGGCCATCGACCCCGGTAACCACTACATTCGCGATAACGCCGCCCATGAATGGCAGATTTTCGAGACTGCGCAGGCCGCACCGTTGGCACTGATGGAAGTCGCCATTTTACAGGCAGCTGGCTTGGCGCCTTCGGCCCCCCGCTTCGATGATTGCGCACCGCTGCTACCTACCGTGGCTGGCCACCCTGTCGCCCGCCTCGATTTGGGGGTGCTGAGCGTGCACTGCGATGCCGGCAACTGGGAGGTGCCAGGGTTCGACCAGCGCCTGCTGGCAGCCCAGTCAGCGCCAGCGTGCACGTTGCATGGGCAGTATCGCTTGTCCCAGACACACATTGATCGCAGCGAAGAACCGGCAACCTGCGCATTGGGGGTGGAGCTGAAACTGGAGCCTGGCACGGCCGTGCAGGCGCCGGAGGACGGCACATGGCGGTCTGTAGATGAACATAGCGGGTACTTGCGCACCTCCTCATGGGACCTGTGGCTCAATGGTTTGGCACAGGCCCCCGCCGATGGGCAATGGTTGCGAAAGGGCGATGCAGTGGGCAACAGCGGCGAGAGGCTCAGCGTCCAGCTATGCCTGGACAGCAGCCTCGAACCGCCGTTCTTCGCCGCGCCCTCCCACGCGCCAGCATGGCTGGCCCTATGCCCTTCCCCTGCGGGCTTACTGGGTTTGGACTGCAACGCAGACGCCCTGCCAGACCCTCACGCGTTACTGGCTCGACGCGAGGCCAGTTTTGCCCGGTCGCAGAAGCATTATTACCCAGACCCACCCCAGATCGAGCGCGGCTGGCGCAACTACCTGATCGATCTGCAAGGTCGCTCATACCTGGACATGCTCAACAACGTGGCCGTACTCGGGCACGGTCATCCGCGCATGGCGGCCGAGTCGGCACGGCAATGGTCGCTGCTCAACACCAATTCGCGCTTCCACTACGCCGCCGTCACCGAATTTTCCGAACGCCTGCTGGCCCTGGCGCCCGACGGATTCGACCGCGTGTTCATGGTCAACAGCGGTACCGAAGCCAATGACCTGGCGATCCGCCTGGCATGGGCCTACAGCGGTGGACGCGACATGCTCAGCGTACTGGAGGCCTACCATGGCTGGTCGGTGGCGACCGATGCGATCTCCACGTCCATTGCCGACAACCCGCAGGCCCTGGAAACCCGCCCCGCCTGGGTGCACCCGGTCGAAGCCCCCAACACGTTCCGCGGCCGTTTCCGAGGCCCGGACAGCGCTGCTGACTACCTGCGCGACGTCGATAACCGGCTGGCCGAACTTGATGCGAACGGGCGCCAGCTGGCTGGGATCATCTGCGAACCTGTGTATGGCAATGCCGGCGGCATTGCCTTGCCGCCAGGCTACCTGCAAGCGGCCTATGCGAAGGTGCGCGCACGCGGCGGGGTATGCATCGCCGACGAAGTGCAGGTGGGCTATGGCCGTCTAGGGGAACATTTCTGGGGTTTCGAGGAGCAAGGCGTGGTGCCGGATATCATCACCATGGCCAAGGGCATGGGCAATGGCCAGCCGCTGGGGGTGGTGATCACGCGTCGCGAAATCGCCGAGGCGCTGGAGGCTGAGGGTTACTTCTTTTCCTCTGCCGGCGGTAGCCCGGTCAGTTGCCGCATTGGCATGGCGGTACTGGATGTGTTGCAGCAGGAGGGCCTGTGGGACAACGCCCGCGAGACGGGGCGCTATTTCAAGGCCCAGCTTCAAGCGCTGGTCGACAAGCACCCCTTGGCGGGGGCGGCGCATGGTTCGGGTTTTTATCTGGGGCTGGAACTGGTGCGCGACCGGGATACACTGGAACCTGCGTCCGAGGAAACCATGGTGTTGTGTGACCGTCTGCGCGAGCTGGGGATTTTCATGCAGCCGACGGGCGATTACCTGAACATCCTGAAGATCAAACCGCCGATGTGCACCACGCGGGCGAGTGTGGATTATTTTGTGGACTGTATCGATCGGGTGCTTTCGCAGGGAGTGTGAGGGGGATGGCCTGTTGGCCTGAATCTTTGAGCCGTCCATATGGGCCCGCGGCCACGCGGGCGACCCAAGTGGCTAGGCGGCTGACCTGTCTAGCGGCATCAGTAGTGTGAATTGGGCACCGCGCTATCGTGACGTGTGCCCAGCCAAGTCAAGGTGCATTTATCGCCTGCAATAATAAGTCGTGGGACGCGCTGTACAGCATCTAAATACTTGGCCAGGAGCCATGACACTGCATTGAAGAAAACTTTCTACACAACTAAATGCGTATCCGTTTCTTCTTGTTACAACAGAATAGACACAGAAGCCGCAATAGGAATATGTTTCGTTTTATCTCATTATCTTGCGTGCGCCCGGGTTATTTTTTAAGGTTCCTGAGCCGAGAGCAACCTCACGGCACCCCACTCAAACGTAACATCTAGATAATGGTCATTTAAATGCCAAGAGAGCTACCTGCCACGGTCATTACTGATCGTCGTGCCGATTTTTCGCCACTCACTGTCCGTCCAGCTGTGGAACCTCTTGACCCCCAAGCACAGGACACATTGGACTGGTTGATTCGCGCTAACGAATATGTCCAAGACTGGATGACACAGAAAGAAAATGAAATTAATCAGCAACATGATGAAAACTTAAACGCATTGGATGCCGAACTAGATGCTGACATCTTGGAGGCAGGCGGACTAAACACGACCATCGACATATTAACACCCATCAATATTGTCAGGAACGAGAAAAATTTATTAATCAAACTCTACATGGCCAAAGAATCAACCGCCACTGAAAAAAAACGCCATTGCACTGCGTTTCGCCAGCAATCACGGCTTTGATCCGGCCAGTGCCAAACCCTCCAGCTTTGTACGCGCCAAAGGCTACAAGGTGGTAGTCGACCAAAAGCGCCTAGCGGACTGGGCGGACAGTTTACAAGCTGTTAAACTTTTTCAAATTTACACTGAAATAGCACAACGTCTACGAGCGCGTGTAGAAACCCTTTTAGCTATCGAAAGCACACAAAATATCCGCGCAGCGGAAGCACTAAGCGTGGCAATGGAACAGATTCGTCTGAATCAGTATCCTTCTCCACCCCCAGGTGTATCACTTGACCAGAACCTCGAAGAATCCAAAGCTCAAAAAGAGCACTTCAAGAATGGTGGTACCGCTTTTCTACTGAGCTGGTTTTATAAGAAAGTGCGTAATCGTGGTGAGTGGGATTACAAGCAGCTGGGCCCGCAGTTTGAAAGCTTTGGAAATTTCAATTATGGTGCTACAGGTACTGCAAGCGGGATATCCGAAGCCGTCCTTTTAAGAGCTGCGGGGGCTGCACAGTTGGTTTCAGGCACATCGCAAGCGGATTTCGACGCTTGGTGGGCAGAGGCGCCATACGGTGACGATCCAGTAGATCAAGCATGGATTAAAGCAGGTATTGATTATGCCAAGTCCAAAGAACACTAGGATTTGCCTCTGGTTATTAACACTGCTCTGCCTAGGCCAGATGATCTACATTTATGCATCCAACCGTACTTTGCCAGATCCCGATGAAATCATTTCCGTGTCCCGTGTCGGAGAGAACGGCGCCATCTATGAAGTTCGGTACAGTGGTGGGGGCGCTACAGTCCCTCATGTGTACAGGTACTTCGTGATGGAGGTCCAGCCCAGTCATGAAGCCGCCTTACAGAGAAGCAAAGATTCAGTCCCTTTTTTGGTGACGAGAAGTACGGGTGCGGTCCACGAGATTACCGGACGTTCCGTAAAACTACGCACCCTAAATAAGATCTACGAATTTCACAATACGGCCTATTACAAGGTCGAAGGTAACTTGAATGAGGTGAAGTTCGAACTGGAGGCACGGATGCCATAATGGAGGTAATATACGGCACACCAGTGCTGCAAAAAATCGTGCCCAGCGGGAGAAACGGATACCCCTCTGACTATCAAAGTCATAATCTTAACTGCGCTATCGCTTAGCCTATAGAAACAAGGGAAACCCGACCCGACTCAGTCAGCAATGCTTCAGGCAGAAACTCACTTAACCATAGTGTCTGGGCAAGCACACGTTAATGAAGCAACGACGCGAACCCTGATTCTGCTCGCACGCCATGTATTAACTCCTGACCTTACATTGTCAACTTTTTGCTGTTGCTGTTGCTGTTGCTGTTGATCTTGCTTTGGCTTTGGATCTTGCTTTTGATCTTCGCGACTTCAGAAGGCCGAACGCAGGTCTTGCGGAGGGAGGTGACAGGCATGGATGCCT
>NZ_VEJQ01000209.1:0-270 GCF_007680745.1 Pseudomonas sp. DE0010 | reverse complement strand
GAAACTCCGAAAGCAGGGCCGCGCTTTTGCGCCTAGCATCGCGATATGACGGCACTTTTCTGCAAAGGTGAAACCCTGTAGCAGCCAATGCTGTCACAGTGCCACCTTTGAACAGGAAGCTTTTCCGGATGACCCTCTATGTCGAACTCGCCAGCGCCTTCAACACCCTCAAAGGCGGATTCGAGCCGTTGCGCTGCGTGATATCCGCGCGTGATCAGCGCGCCTACGATGTCGAGGTCTTTTCCCGCAGCGGTCAGTCGGTACTGAATC
>NZ_VEJQ01000208.1:0-270 GCF_007680745.1 Pseudomonas sp. DE0010 | reverse complement strand
GGCGAAGGCGCCCTGGGCATAGGCCGGCGGCAGGCCGTCCAGCACCCGCACCTGGCCGGTGAGCAGACCGTGACTCTTGGCGTGCACGCTGCGGATGGCATGGCCGCCATTGGCGTAGGTGGTCTCGGTGATATCTTTCATGGCCGCGACCATCTCGCGAACGGTTTCGGCTTCATCATCCGGCACCTGTTCGAAGGCGGGTTGGAACGGCAGCGGATGGACAGCGGTGGGCGTGGTCATCACGGGACTCCTTGGGCGCCGTCGTTCGGA
>NZ_VEJQ01000207.1:0-272 GCF_007680745.1 Pseudomonas sp. DE0010 | reverse complement strand
ATAGTAGCCGGTGCTGCCGAACAGCTCGGCGCCGCCGCCGAGGTCGTACCTGTAGGTGCCGGCCAGGCCTTCGGGGTTGATGTCGGCGTCCCAGTTGACGTCGCCAGTGCTGACCCACTGCTGGCCCATCTTGCCGCCCACCAGGTGCAGATTCGGCAGCGCCGTGGGGTGGTAGTCGATATAGGCCTGATCCAGCCAGAGCTGCTTCTTGTTGAAGTAGCCGTTGAGGTCCTGGTTGGTGGAGCGGGCATCGTCGCCGCCGCCGGTGGCGA
>NZ_VEJQ01000206.1:0-272 GCF_007680745.1 Pseudomonas sp. DE0010 | reverse complement strand
ACTGCCCTTGAGGGTGTGGAAGTTGCGCCGCAATTCACTCAGCGCGGTGCGCTGCTCGGGCTCGGCCTGCCAGGTCGGCAGCCAGCGCTCCAGTTCGGCCTGGACCTCGCCGGCCTCTTCGATAAAGACCTCGCGCAGCTCCTCCTCGACCGGCTCGGCATCGGCCGCGGGCGGCAGCAGTGCCTGCGGCACCTGCGCCGCCGGAGGATTGATGGGGTTGACCGGCGTCGCCAGCACCTCGGCGGTCGCCTCGGCATCGGGGGTCGGCGGCG
>NZ_VEJQ01000205.1:0-272 GCF_007680745.1 Pseudomonas sp. DE0010 | reverse complement strand
ATTGCATGGCGGTACCGGTCGCCTTGCACAGGGCACCGTAGAGACCGATCAGGTTGCCCAGGTTCATGGCCGAGCCCAGCGAGTGGCCGATAACGATGTCGGGGCGCAGGGCGGTCCAGCGAATGCCGTCGGCCTCCAGGCTGCGCACGAAGTCTTCATGGCGGAAATAGAGGTTGGGTGGGAAGTGGCGGCTGTCATCCTCACGGGCTGGAGTCTTGTACACCCCCAGGTGGGCGCCATAGATCTTGCCGCCCTGGACGAAGGTGATGCGG
>NZ_VEJQ01000204.1:0-272 GCF_007680745.1 Pseudomonas sp. DE0010 | reverse complement strand
CGGCGATACCCTCTGGGACATCTCCGCCAGATTCCTCAGCAAACCCTGGGAATGGCCGGAGATCTGGCAGGCCAATCCGCAGATCAAGAATCCCCATCTCATCTATCCCGGCGACACCCTGGTGCTGAGCTATGTCGACGGTCAGCCGCGCCTGCAGCTCAACCGCGGCGCCTCGCGCGGCACGGTCAAGCTGTCGCCCACGGTGCGCAGCACCCCCATCGCCGAAGCCATCCCGGCCATTCCGCTGGAAGCGGTCAACAGCTTCCTCCTGC
>NZ_VEJQ01000203.1:0-274 GCF_007680745.1 Pseudomonas sp. DE0010 | reverse complement strand
GAGATGCTCGATCTGAACGAGCGCATCACCTCGCTCAAGGACGGCAAGCACGTCACCACCCGCCGTCTGCGACTGGGCGTTACCGAACTTACCGCCTGGACCTGGCTACCGCGCCTGGTCACGCGCCTGGTCGCCGACTTCCCCGGGCTTACGGTGGAGCCGGAAGTCGACATGAGTCGCAATCTGCACGAGCGGCTGATGGACGATCTGGTCGAC
Source organism: Pseudomonas sp. DE0010 (assembly GCF_007680745.1). Classification (NCBI taxonomy): domain Bacteria; kingdom Pseudomonadati; phylum Pseudomonadota; class Gammaproteobacteria; order Pseudomonadales; family Pseudomonadaceae; genus Pseudomonas; species Pseudomonas sp. DE0010. The sequence continues at coordinate 58 of NZ_VEJQ01000203.1, read as the reverse complement.
CTCATCGTGATACCGGACACCTTCACGGCGCCCGAGGTCACCAGCGTACCCCTCGCCA
>NZ_VEJQ01000202.1:0-275 GCF_007680745.1 Pseudomonas sp. DE0010 | reverse complement strand
CCAATCGAGGCCTGCGCGCACCCGCGAATGATCCGGTTAAGATAGCACAGCGCCTGCAGGACGCAGGCGGCCCGCCAGACAAGGAGCGTCCATGAGCATCAAGGATTGGCCGGCCCAGGAACGGCCGCGGGAGAAACTGCTGGAACGGGGCGCCCAGGCCCTTACCGACGCCGAACTGCTGGCGATCTTCTTGCGCACCGGCGTGGCCGGCAAAAGCGCGGTGGACCTCGCCCGCCAGCTGCTCGGGGAATTCGGCAGCCTCAGAGCCCTGCTGG
>NZ_VEJQ01000201.1:0-275 GCF_007680745.1 Pseudomonas sp. DE0010 | reverse complement strand
GATGGCCAGGGCAAGGAATACAACCGCCTGGTCCCGGCCGTGGACGGCCAGACCATCTTTGCCGCCGATGCCGATGGCCGGGTCATGGCGATGAATCGCGAGACCGGTGCGGTGCTGTGGAAGAAGGACCTGGACCTGCCGGTCTCCGGCGGCGTCGGGGTCGGTTCCGGTCTGGTGCTGGTCGGTACCCTGCGTGGCCAGGTCATCGCCCTCGACGCCGGCAGCGGCGACGAGAAGTGGCGCGCCCAGGCCTCCAGCGAGGTGCTGTCCGCTCC
>NZ_VEJQ01000200.1:0-276 GCF_007680745.1 Pseudomonas sp. DE0010 | reverse complement strand
GGGTGTCCCTCGCCGCGAAGGCCCAGTGGAAAAGGCTGCGCCGTTTTCCACGCTACTGCTCTGCCTGATCTCTATCGCGGCCATGCCGGTGCGCCGTAGCGACCGCTCCTACAGAAGATCCAGCTGCTGTAGGAGCGGCCCATGGCCGCGATAAAAACGTTGCTCCCAAAGGGCTCTGGGCTTCGGCAATTAAGGACCGCCAGTGGAAAACGCTGCGCGGTTTTCCACGCTACGAATCTTCTGAATACGGAAGCCTCAGGCTGGCGCTCCGTCCCC